>CAMOGO010000175.1 GCA_946614075.1 uncultured Lachnospiraceae bacterium
TCAGTTCCCGGAGAGCTACCGGGGAGACCTGCGGGCGATTCATGCGAAGTATCCGAACTGGATTTTCAAGCCGGTCAATATGAGTGTTTCCTGGGAGGATGCGGTAAAGGCGCAGTGCGTACTGGGTGTCAACCAGTCCTCGACCTACAGTCCGTCTTCCTGGAAATCGACTCAGCCGGGTGCGTACAACTGGGATACCGGTGTGTGGACGCCGATGGATGGTCCTTCCTGGGTGCAGTGCTCTGAGGCGATCGTCCGGTACTACCTGGATCCCCGGAATTACATGGATTCCACCTTCGTATTTGCCTTCCTCGACTATGCCTACGATGCCAATACCCAGACGGTAGACGGCCTCAGGCAGCTGGTCACCGGGACTCATCTGGCAGGAACCTACACGGAAAATGGTGTGACGTATTCCTATGTGGACCAGATCATGAAGGCTGCTGCGGAATCCGGCATGAATCCTTACCTCATCGCTTCAACGGTTCTCGTCGAGAATGGCATCAACGGAACCGGACGCAGCATCTCCGGTACCTTCCCGGGCTATGAGGGATATTACAATTTCTTCAATATCGGCGCCTACACGACGTCGACCATGACGGCGGTCCAGCGAGGCCTCTGGTACGCTTCCAATCAGGGTACCGGACAGGCCGGAAGCTATTACCGTCCTTGGAATAACCGCTATGCCTCGATCGTAGGCGGCGCTTCCTACTACGCGAAAAACTTTATTTCCCGCGGCCAGAATACCATTTATTCCAAGAAGTTCAACTACGTGAATGGCCAGGCTTCCCATCAGTACATGGGAAATATCCAGGCGGTCTCCGCTGAGTCCAAGGAGCTTTCCTTAGGCTATACCGAGGAGATGAAGAAGCTTCCTCTGGTATTCTGCATTCCGGTTTATCCGGGAATGCCTTCCGTTCCGGCTTCCAAGCCTTACGGCGATGGCAGCCCGAACAACAAGCTTGACTTCCTGGGCGTGGATGGATATTACCTGAGCCCGACCTTCTCCACGGATGTCTATGATTACACGGTCATCGCGGCGGACAATACGACCTCGGTCTACATCTCCGCATCGCCGAAGGCTTCGAGCGCATCCATCGCGGGAGCGGGCACGGTGACATTGAAGGATGGCCTGAACGAGTTCAATATCGTCGTGACGGCACAGAATGGCGATGTCAGAACCTATCACCTGAAGATCGCCGTCTCGATTAGCTCCGGCACACCGACGCCGGTGCTCCAGCAGCCGAGTGTTGCAGGCGTGACCGTTCAGGGCTCCGTCGTACGAGGCCTGAGCCAGAGAATGACAGCCTCTCAGCTGACCTCCTCGATCACGGTCGCGGATGGCGGCTCGGTGGCAGTCAAGAAATCGGACAATGCGACGACACCTGATTATGTGGGAACCGGCAATATCGTTTCGGTCTACGCGGCGGACGGATCCTTGACGTCTCAGTATACGGTCGTCCTTTACGGTGATGCGAACGGAGACGGCAGAATCACGAGCTCGGATCTCCTTCGTATCCAGAAGTCCATCCTTCGGATGGTAACACTGGGAGAGGCTTTCAAAGAGGCCGCAGATGCGAACCACGACGGGCGAGTCACCTCGGGTGACCTGCTGCGTATCCAGAAAGCGATTCTGGGAATGACGACGATTGCACAGTAGTGTCAATAAAGGATGTAAATCTGCCGGTGACTAAGCCGGCAGCTTTACAATCCAAAGAAATGGGGAGGAACACTTATGAAAAGGATGAGTACGTTTCTTGCGGGCGTGATCCTGTGTGTATTTGTATTTGGCATGCAGGCCTTTGCTTCCAGCGGAACCGTTGTATTCAGTGATCATTCGATCAGCCAGGGAGATTCTGTCACGGTGACCATGACGGTAACCTGCCATGACAATGGTCTGGGTTCTGTCGATGCCACGCTGGTGTATGATTCATCGATCCTGCAGTACAATAGCGGAAGTGGAAGCGGAAGCGCGATGGTAAACGGCGGATCCGGCTCGATCAACCTTTCCTGGTATGATGCCGGCGGTCCTGCGAGCGTTTCGTTTTCCTTCAATTTCACGGCAATCGGCTCGGGCAATGCGACCGTCAGTGCCTCCTACATTGAGGCGATTGATATCGATGAAACAGAGGTCAGTCTTTCCACCGGCTACTCGGCCGTGAACGTTGCCGCTCCGGTCAGCGCCTCCTCCGAGGCGAGACTTTCCTCGATGCAGATTTCTCCGGGAGTCCTGAGTCCGTCCTTCTCCCCTGACGTTTACACCTACAATACCTCCATCGGTGCGGATGTGCAGCAGCTGGCTGTCGCCTATCAGACGATGGATCCGGGTGCGTCGGTTTCCGTATGGGGTACCTGGATGGATCCGGGCGCGAACTCGACGACCCTTACGGTAACGGCTCCTGCCGGTAATTCCGTAACCTACAC
Source organism: uncultured Lachnospiraceae bacterium (assembly GCA_946614075.1). The sequence continues at coordinate 2,425 of CAMOGO010000175.1, forward strand.
GATTTACACGGACAAGGCTTATCCTTCGGATGAGCCGACCGACGCGCCGACGGAGGCGCCGACCTCTCAGGCACCGACCGATGCGCCGACCGAGGCACCTTCTGAGACCGATGCTCAGACCGAGCCGGCTCCGGTGGACGATGGGAAAAATGTCCAGGCGGACGGAGTGGCTCTCAGACTTGTGGAAAGTCTTGAGGGAATCGAGCTTCCTGCCGGCTTCTCGGAAGCCACCACGACCTACCGGGATATGGAGATCCCTGTGGCAAGAGACAGCCGCGGCCTTGAGCTTTTCTACCTGACCAAGACGGATGGCTCCGGCGGTGCATGGTATGTGCATCTTGCGGACAGTGATCTGTTTTACCCTTATGTCCAGGTTCCGGCCAGTGACAGCTATGTCATCCTGCGAAACTTCAATTCCGCGGTTGTTCCCGCCGGATTTACCGAGATGACGCAGACGATCAACGGACAGCCGGTACAGAGCTGGGTTCTGGATCCTGCCGATGAAAACAGGGAGTTTTTCCTGGTCTACGCGATGAATGCCTCCGGCGATCCGAATTTCTACAGCTACGACTCTGTAGAGGGAACCTTCCAGCGCTTCACCGGTGAGCTGAGCCAGGCTCCGGCCCAGGCAGCGCCGGCCGTCTCGCCCGCCGAAACGCAGGAGAGCATGACAGGGGAGACCCTTCCTCTGGCGACTCCGGATCAGGAGGAGGTCCGCACCTCTCCGATCGAGCCGAATGAAAACGCACGTCCCGACTGGATGAAGTATCTGATCATCGGCCTGATTGCCGCTGCCGCGATCGTTGCCATCACCGCCGTGATCCTGTGGCGCCGCGGCAAGGGAGAGAAGGAAGCGGATGTCATGGATGAGAATGACTATGAAGACTCCTTCCAGGCTGGCAAGGGCGGCAGCAGCTCGCAGGATATCTACCATCCGATCGAGCAGAGCGACAATGCGATGAACCGCTATGAGGAGACCTTCTCGCCGGATGACTACAATGCGATGCAGTATGAGGAGCCCAAGACGAGACGTCAGGGAAGACTCAGAAAGCGCCGCGCAGAGGTAGCCGCAGCAAGGGCTGCCGCTGATACGGCAGAGAGCACGGATGTCTCCGAAACCAAGGTGGTCGGAAACTCCGCCGTGGAGCGGGAGAGTGCCCTGGGCGAGTCCATCCGCACCGTGATGGATACCAGCACGGCAGAGTTTGAAGCCATCCAGGACAACACGATGGATGCCTTTGACACCGCCGAGGAATACGAGAACGAGAATGACTTCGACAATCTCGATGATTTCGACGATGATGACTTTGAATTCCTGGATCTGTAGACTATTAGCCGGAAATCGAAATAGGATGGAGAAGGAGGATGGGGTTATGAATGCTTATGTGCATGCCTCAATGAAAGACAATCTGGTTACCTGTGTCAAGCCGATTGCCAAAGGGGAAACGGTGGTCGTGGAGGGAGAGCCTATCGTAGCGCTCGACGACATTCCGATCTATCACAAAATGGCGATTGCCGATGTGAAGAAGGGCGAGTCCGTCTATAAGTATGGGGAAGTGATGGGCATCGCCAGCAAGGACATCCGCAAAGGCGAGTGGGCCCACATTCACAACATCGATTCGACCCGCGGCCGCGGCGACATCGCGCATTAGAGAGGAGGGGACAGATATGATCAACGTTCGTGGATATAAAAGAGAAAACGGCAGCTACGGCATCCGGAATCATCTGCTCGTCATCCCGACCTCCGTATGTGCCAG
>CAMOGO010000176.1 GCA_946614075.1 uncultured Lachnospiraceae bacterium
TGAAAGTACCGTAAGGCCAGGCGTGGTAGGCTGCAGGCGCGGCCTCCCTGATAAGGTGTCTACAACTCCCGTGCCTCGTAGAATTTGACGGACAAAAACCAGGATGCTGCGTAGATGGCCAGGCTGCCGAGAATGGAGAGGATCAGCCCAGCGGAGAGAGAGATCTCTTCGTGGAGGCTGTTGCCGAACAAAGCAGAGCCGCCAAGCCCCAGCGAAATGATAATGATGATCAGAATGTAATTCGCAACCCGGCCCTTCTCCACACCAAATTTAAAGACCATCGGCAGAGTGAAAGCCGGTGCCAGCGGGGCCATCAGTAAGAGCATGACCACCAGGACTGCCACATCGCCGGAATTGCTGCCGGTGACAGCAGCGCGGACGCTCTGCAGGATGGCAACGATCAGGATCATGATCAACGGAGCCACGAGGCCGATGATATATTTGACCGAGACAAGCTGAGCCCTGCTGTACGGAAGCGTACCACTGTACTTCTGCCAGCCGCTGCGCTCATCGTAGCTCAGAAGCGTCATCGGGAGCATGCCGCAGACCAGGACCGGGTAGATCAGGAAGAAGGAATTCTCAACATTAAACAGGGAAACCGCCAGAAAAATGACGATCATAAACAGGTAAGAGCGGCAGGTTTTGACTATCATATAGATGTCTTTTCGCAGAAGACCCTTCATCTTATTTCGCCTCCTTGATCATGAAAACGAACAGCTCCTCGATGGAAATCGGGCTGATGCGCAGACTTTCCGGAACCTTGTCCCGAAGGACCATCGCCTCGATACCATAGGGGTTTTCTTTTTTGTGCTTGATGGCCAACGGATCGAGCTCTGCCAGCTGCTCGGCCGTGCAGTGAAGGATGCCGTACTCGGAGAGGAGGACGTCCTTTTCCTCGCACAGGAGAAGCTTTCCTTTGTGCAGGAAGGCGATGATATCGCAGAGCTTTTCCAGATCGCTGACGATATGGGAGGAAATCAGGATGGCGTGCTCCTCGTCGCAGACAAAATCGTGGAACATCTGCACGACTTCGTCTCTCGCGACGGGATCCAGACCGGAGGTTGCCTCATCGAGCAGCAGAAGCTTGGCATGGTGGGACATGGCGATCAGGATGCCGAGCTTCATCTTCATACCGCGGGAGAAGTCCTTGAAGGGCTTGTCCTTTGGCAGGGAAAGCTTGGCGGTGAGCTGCTCAAAGCAGGGCTGATCCCAGTTCCGGAAGGTTTCCTTCATGATCTGGCCTACTTCGGTGACGGTCAGACAGTCGGGGATCCCGGCCTCGTCCATCACGACGCCGATGTCCTCCTTCAGCAGGCGCATGTCCTGTTGCTGATCGTGCCCGAGGACCCGGATGCTTCCGCTGTCCTTGCGAAGCATGTTCAGGATCAGCTTGATCGTCGTGCTTTTGCCAGCGCCGTTCTCGCCGATCAGGCCTATGATGCAGCCGCCGGGAAGCGTCAGGCTGATATTGTCCAGCGTGAAGCCGGGAAATTGCTTGGTTACATTTTGCAGTTCCAACGCGTTCATTCTTTCTCCTCCAGGCTAAATGAGACGATCTCGCAGATCTCCTCTTTGGTGATGCCGGCGTGCTCGGCCAGGATCAGGATCTGGCTGATGTGGTCCTCGATCTTTTTCAGGGTTTCCTCCCGGATCAGCTCCTGGTTTTTGGGGGCTACATAGCAGCCCTTCCCCTGCACGGTGTAGATGAAGCCTTCTTTCTCCAGCTCATCGTAGGCACGCTTCGTCGTCAGGAAGCTGATGCGCAGGTCCTTTGCGAGGCCGCGGATGGAGGGAAGAAGCTCGTCCTCCTGTAATGTCCCGTCCATGATCTGCTTTTTGAGCTGGGAATAGATCTGGTTGTAAATAGGGTCTCCGGATTTGTTGTCAATCAGGATATTCAAGATGATCACCTCATTGGTAATTTTAGCGCTGTTAAAAGTGTAACACGTGTTATAACTGTAATATACACGGACATAACAGTTATGTCAAGCGTAAAATACAGAAAAAACCACCATGTGGCCGCTCACTCCTTAAAACAGACTAAGATTCCTTGACTTTTTGCGGGAATCATGAGACAGTTATCATATATTCGATTTGATGATAGGAAATTTCGGAAAACCTTAAGAAATAAAGCCTATATTACCAGAGAAAGGATGGGAAAAATGAAATTATTATCCTTGGCAAAGAGCAGAAAAAGCTTCCGGACCTATGACAAGAACGGTGTTCCGGCGGAGCTGAGACAGAAGGTAGAAGAGTACGCAAAGACGATCGAGAATCCGTTTGGCATTCCGGTCGAATTCGTCTTCCTGGATGCGGAGCAGTATGGGCTTTCGAGCCCGGTTCTTTCCGGGGAAAAGCTCTATATCGCCGGCAAGGTGGAGAAAAAGCCCTATGCGGACGTGGCGTATGGCTATTCGTTTGAGCGGCTGGTGATGTATGCCTGGTCTCTGGGACTGGGGACCGTCTGGATCGGCGGGACGATGAAGCGTGAGAATTTTGAGAAGGCAGCCGCGGTAAAGGACGGCGAGATGATGCCCTGCATCAGCCCGCTGGGCGTCCCGGCGAAGCAGTACGGGATCAAGGAGCGCCTGATGCGGACCGGCGTCAGCGCGGACAATCGCTTCCCGGTGGAGAAGCTTTTCTTCAGTGAAGAGTACGGAAAGCCGGTGACGGCCGAGGACCTTCAGGCGATGGGAGATGCGGCGGAGATCGTCCGTTGGGCTCCTTCCGCGGTGAATAAGCAGCCCTGGCGGATCGTCTGTAAAGACGGTGCCTGGCATTTCTATGAGAAGAAGGATAAGGGATTTGTCTCGGATGCCACAGGGGATCTGCAGGAAATCGATGTCGGCATTGCGCTCTGCCACTTTGTCATGAGCCTCGAGGAGCAGGGCAAAAAGCCGGCCGTAGCCGTGGCAGATCCGGGGCTCACCGTGCCGGAGGATGTCTGCTACATCGCGACGGTGACCTGCTAGGAAGAGAAGGGCCTGACCCCCGTCGTGGGAGGATACCGGGAAACCTAAAGACGAGGCAAAATGGAACGGCTCCGATTCTCCTCGTAGTATATCCTCGTAGTATACTTTCACCGATGAACTCTTGACATCTTTGGGAAAGTATGCATAATACATAGAGCAAGGGATTTTCTTGCAGGCCTTTTTACATAGGCTTTTCCAAATTTTTATGAATGAAACATCTGTATGACGAGGCGCAATGGGATAAGTGTACCCATTCACCCGATACAGATGTTTTTTTGTTTGCTTTCACCAGACAAGGAGGAAAAGTCTATGTTGAAAATCGATGCGAAAAACCCCAATGCAAAAGAAATCTCTGCCGAGTACGCACTGTACTCGATGCTCACCCTCTACTTCCGCAAGACGGTCTGCCTCGCGCCGTCCCTGGAAAAGCGGATGTCGCTGTACTACGCGGACATCCGCGAAGCGGACCAGCTCCGGCTGGAAGAGAAGATGGAAGAGCTGGTCCTTGACCGCATCCTCCCCGTCACCCGCAGCCGCGGGATCACGGAGGACTTTGTGGTCACAGACCTGCTCCCGTACCAGGGGCATTTCCTGATCCGCCTCTACGGACCGAGCTGCGAGATCCTCGCCGGCCTGCAGAAGAAGGCCAGCAGAGGCTACACCGTCTGGGTGGGTGTGAAGGAAACCCCAGCCGGGGCCGCATAAATCAGCGGCCCCCGGCGGCCAGACAGGAGAAAGACCGGAGATGGATACGGGGGCAGGATGACCTAAAACTTCTATCATGCGTTGTCGCCAGGCTGCCACAGGGCGATCACTGTGATGCTGCCAGACTGGATTCAATATCCCGAAGCGCTGGCTTTTCCGCCTATTTCAGAAAATCAATGCACATTCTATTTATCGGGATCCCACATTGACGCCTCGCACCCTCTCGGTAACCCTGTGTTTGCAGAATCAATGTGTCAGTGGGGACGGTTCTCGGTGACACCCTTGCCCCTCTCGGCTTGGGATGCTACAATAGGTAGCATATATCCGATATAGGTGGGGTTTGGTAAAACCATGATCAAGAAACAGACAGAAAGCCAGACGGCCTCTTTGCCCGAAGCTTCGGAAACCGGCCGGCGGGTGCTGCATGACAAGGATATCCGCGAGCCGCTGTTTGATTTTCTGGAAGAGCAGGCGG
>CAMOGO010000177.1 GCA_946614075.1 uncultured Lachnospiraceae bacterium
GAATCCAGGAGATCCACGATTTCCTTCATCCCAACACGGGGAAGGAAGAGGGCGGCACAGGCGGAAACGCCGGTAATGGCGGCAGCTCCTCCGACAAGAAGGACGACATCCCGGCTGACGTCGCCAGCTGGTACAAGGAGAAACCGGATCACGACTTCTCCAGCGTCGCCGGTATGGACGATCTGAAGGCCCAGCTGAAGGAATGCCTCGAGGATACGACCTTAGGCGATCTGAAGGCCTTCTTCGGGATCAAGCAGCTGAAATCCTACCTTTTCTTAGGCCCTCCTGGATGCGGCAAGACCTTCATCATCGAGGCCTTTGCAGCCGAGCTGATGAACCAGGGGTACAAATTCCTGTCCCTGACCTCCGGCGATATTCTGAGCAAGTACGTCGGTGATGCGGAGCATATCGTACAGCGTTTGTTTGACGAGGCGATGAAGGAGAAGTGCATCGTCTTCATCGATGAGATCGATGGCGTATGCCGCGACCGTAACGATCCGAACCTGCCTCACTATGCAAGCTCGATCACGACTGCTTTCCTGACCGGCTACAATAAGATCCATTCCAAAGACAGCCCGATCGTCTTCATCGCGGCGACCAACTATCCGAACCGTGTCGATACGGCTATGCTGGACCGCGTCGAGCTGATCTACGTTCCGCTGCCGGATGCCAAGGCCAGAGCCAGCGCCTTAAAGCGCAACATGGGAAACGTCAAGGACTCTGCCGAGCTGACCTACGAGCAGATGGGCGCAGAGATGAAGGACTACAACTACCGCGATATCCTGCGGCTTAGCGCCCGTTTAAAGAGCGCCATGATCAAGGATGTCATGCGCAAATACGGCGATCAGCACAAAGCCATCGAGGCTCTCTCGAGCGGTGAGTACTGTCTGACGAAGGACATGTTTGAGAATATCCGCAGCAAGTGCCTGCCTAACCCGAAGGACACCATCCTGAAGGAATTGGAGGAGTGGATGAAGAAGTTTGAGGACGGCACCGTCGATGAGAAGAGCGGCAAGCCGGCATCGGACAGCTTCACGGATGACCGCTGGTAGGAGGCTTGTAAATGGAATTTTTCTTTACACCGGATTACTCCGAGTGGAGTGAAATGGCAGGACAGAAACCTCAGCGCTCTTTGGTCAGCTCCTGGCTGATCCCGAAGGAAACAAGAGAGCGGTTTGGTATTCTTTCGTCTGAGTGCTTTCTCCTGTATGGCCCCTCTGGCTGCGGAAAGACCCATTTTGGCAGGGCCGTCGGCGCCCGCCTTTCGAAGCTGGGCTGGAAATATGCCGAGATCGACGCTTCGGCTCTCCTTTCGGGGGCGGAAACGGACATTGCCTCGCAGATCAATGAGTTCTATGAGGCATTGGAGTCTGTCAGCCAGGTCGTATTTCTGGTGACAGGCGTGGAGCAGTTTAAGGCAGGGGCAGCCTCTGCCTGGTTCAGTGCGGCTGTCAGCCGCCTGACGGAGCCTGGCACAGAACGGATCGCATTGCTGGAAGTCAGGGATCCGGACGATCTGCCCCCTGCGCTTTCCAACCTTGGACGGCCGGTCCTGTTTGACTATCCGGACACAGAGGATCGGAAGGCCTTCCTTCAGCGAAGGCTTGAGGAAAGCGGCTTTGGCCTGGAGGTCGGCGTTTCCCTGGAGCGTGTTTCCGAGATCGCGGAAGGATGCTCCTTCCGTGAGTTGGAGGCGGTTATGTCCAATGCCAAGAGCATGCTTCTTCACAAGGCCTGCCGTGCATACGCATCGGCAGACCAGCTGGACTTTGCTTTCGCAAACGGCGGGGGCCAGTATACGGAGGCCATATTTACCGATGCAGTCCGCATCACAAGAGCAGCGGGCAGGAAGCAGGCAGCGGTTGCAAGTGCACCCCTTACACCGGAGCAGATGAAGCAGATGACCGACGCACTTTCGAGTAACAACACGATTGGCCTCGAAAAGGTTCCGACACGGCCGAAGGCAGTGGTAGATCCGTCTGTCAGCACCGTGGCCGGCATGCAGGTGGAGCAGCGGAAGGATGTATCCGCGGCTGAGATTGACCTGAGATCTCTCTTTAAAAAATAGATAAGCGTCCTGGATCTTTGACCAGAGACAGCGGAAAGGAGGAAAGAAAAAATGGAAAGACCTTTTCTTCTGGCCAGCCGTTTTTACTTTTCCCGGCTGAGCGAGGAGGACAAAAAGACCTACCGCATGATCTATGAGCACTGGATGGAGGGAATCCCTAAGGTACAAATCACCGTCCCGGGAAGGAAATTTGTCCTGCCGAGCGGCCTTTCGATCTCCGATCTGATGTCGCAGATTTTCATGGACAACCCGCAGCTTTTCCACCTGAGCAATTACCAGCATTATTATCAGAGGTACGGCGATACGGTGACGCTCTGGGTCGACATGGAGTATTCCATGGAGGAGTATCATGAGCTGAACCGCCGGCTGAACGAGGTCGTGGATCAGATCTTTGCGGATCCCAGGATGCAGGGCGGGCCGGATATGCGGCTGCAGTATCTGCATGATTATCTGGCGGAGACGATTACCTACTATGGCGGGGACGGCAGTCCGAGGTCGGATGTCGAGGTGCACTCCATCGTCGGAGCCCTGTTAAACCATGCCTGCGTCTGCGCCGGCTACGCGAAGGCCTTTCGTCTGCTCTGTGATCTGGCGAGGGTCTCCTGTATGTACGTGCGCGGAATGGCCGGTGCGGCACCCGAGAACATGGAGCATCACGGCTGGAATATGATCCGCCTGAAGGGCAAGACCTACCATGTGGATGTGACTTGGGACGCGGACAAGCCGGCTCAGGACAAGTACCTGATGCGCTGCGACGAAGCCTTCTGGGGAAAGCATACCTGGGATACCAAGCTGTATCCGGAATGCCCGGAGGACGCGCCGTTCCGACAGCCCATCCTGCATGGAAAGCAGGAGCTTAAGGCCTGGCTCAATTACGAATTCCAGGTCCGTAAAAAATCACGGGCGATTGTCCGTTTCCCGAAGAATTTCGGAGACCAGGACCGGCTGGGAAAGGTGCTATCCGAGGTCCTGAGCGAGGACCGGAGTGTCATCGGAGGCGGTTCCTATCGATTTTTCTACGATCCGCAGACACAGTACGGGGAGGTACTGATCTGACGGAAAACGATTTCGGTTAATAAATAAGCATCTTCAGGGAAGGGCCAGGCATATGTCCTGGCCCCCTATATATGCATAGGGCGTTTCCTACTCGATAGAACATGTTAACGATTTTTGACACGATTGATAGAATTTAGATACAGAAATGCCACGGTTTAGGCTAAAACACAGGTTGACAAGTAGGTATATACTTGTTATAATGCTGACTGTAAACGTAATAATTTTGTAATATTTCGAACGATCTCCGCGATCGTTATTTTTACGGAGGGTCATAATGAGAAAAACAAAATGGATTTCAGCAGTGGGATGCCTGGGGTTAGCATTAACCCTGATGAGTCAGTCTATCCTGACGGTATCCGCCGCGGAGATTAAGTCGGATCCCTCATCTTTGGCAGGCATCTCAACGGTTTTCGATGATTATATAGACAGCAATGACGCATCAGAGGACGATGTCCGAGATCTCGTTCTTTCGACAGGCACAGCGGCGGATGTTTCCGTTACGCATGACCTGGCAATTTCCCGCGTAGACGACTATGTGAATGTTCGCAGCGGCCCCAGCACCGATTCCGAGATCGTTGGCAAGATTTACGATCAGTGCGGCGCGACCATCCTTGGCAAGGTCAATGGCGCCGAGGGCGAGTGGTACTACATTCAGTCCGGCAATGTCACCGGTTACATCATGTCCTATTTCTGCGTGACCGGCGAGGAAGCTGAGAATTACGCTCTGAACAATGGCAATCTCTACATGAAAATAAACGAGTACGGCATCAATGTCCGTTCCGAGGCAAACACCGATTGTGACGTCGTCACGGTTCTCTACGAGGGTGATGTCTGCAGCGTTACCGGCGATGCAGGTGATTTCGTCCAGGTAGAGCTGGAGGACGGCTCCGAGGGTTATGTTTCCAAGGAGTTCGTCGATGTCTTTATCGACTGTGATACCGCAATGACCCTTGAGGAAGAGGAAGCGATGCTCGCAGAGGCAGCCCGTCTGGAGGAAGAGG
>CAMOGO010000178.1 GCA_946614075.1 uncultured Lachnospiraceae bacterium
CGCGAGATATTTCTCCGCGGCCACACGATCCTCCGGCATTCGGATCTCATAGGAAGAGACGGCGAGCTGCTCACCGTAAATCGGATGATCCTTTCGCTCGCCGCCTGCCTCTATGTATTCTCCCTCGGAAACTCCCGGCAGGATGCCGGTGAGGGTATGCTCGATGCCGTCCTCGGAAATCACCATGACTGTATAGCCATTCTCTTCATTTCGGTAGATGATGTGCTCGACATACCCCGAAAAGATTTCCATTCTGGTATTATTCTCCTATCTTCCCTCTCTGGTGTACATGTCCTCAAACTCGAGGAACTTTCCGGTGCCGATGGCGACTGCCGTCATCGGGTTCTCCGCTACCATCGTATTGATGCCGGTCTTCTCCTCGATCAGCATGTCGAGGCCGTTCAAAAGGCTTCCGCCGCCGGTCATGACGATACCACGGTCATAAACATCCGCTGCCAGTTCCGGCGGAGTTTTCTCCAGGACAGCGTGGATCGCGTCGATGATCGCCATCGCGGGCTCCTTCAGCGCCTCGAGAGTCTCCTCGCTGGTCAGGTTGACCGTCTTAGGAAGGCCTGTGACCAGGTTACGTCCGCGAACCTCCATCGTGACGGTTTCCGGTCTGCGGTACGCGCAGCCGATCTGGATCTTGATCTCCTCAGCCGTTCTCTCGCCGATCAGGAGATTATGCTTTCTCCGCATGTAACGGACGATCGCATCGTCAAAATCATCGCCTGCCGTCTTGACGGAGGTGGAAACGACCGGTCCGCCGAGGGAGATGACGGCGATGTCGGAGGTGCCGCCGCCGATGTCGACGATCATGTTGCCGCAGGGCTTGGAAATATCGATGCCGGCTCCGATGGCTGCTGCCACCGGCTCCTCGATGATGGCGACCTCGCGGGCACCTGCCTGGTACGTCGCATCCTCGACTGCCTTCTTCTCAACCTCGGTCGCTCCGCTCGGGATACCGACGCAGATACGCGGCTTACGAAGAGATCTGCCGCCGACTGCCTTCTGGATGAAATACTTCAGCATCTTCTCCGTTACCGTATAATCGGAGATAACGCCCTGACGCAGCGGCCGGATCGCCACGATATTGCCCGGCGTACGTCCGATCATCAGACGAGCCTCCTCGCCGATCGCACGGATCGCGTTGGTATCACGGTCAAAGGCTACGACCGAGGGCTCCTTGAGGACGACGCCGCGTCCCTTGATATATACCAGAATACTCGCAGTGCCAAGATCGATTCCGATATCACTCGAAAAAACCATTCTATTTTCTCCTTAAACTATCCCTGAAATAAATGAAATAACCCGGACTATGCAGTGTTTATGCCGTCCTATCGTACCTTCTCCATGAAGCCCATGACGATGCTGAAAAGTGTCTCCGGTATGCAGATAAGCTTTCTGAGGAGAAGCTCATTGTCCGATAATCCGAACTTTCCGAGAGCTGTCGAAAAGGATCCTCCCAGGCCGCCCTCAAGATCTCGTAAGCTCTTTAGCGCGTTGACGTAGGAAGCAGTGACCTTTTCCGGCTTGAGATGGATGACCTGTGCCGGATTGTAAAGGACCCTAAGGCCTGCCTTTTTGCTCTGCAGGCTGATATCCTCGGCATACAGGCTCCAGGTCGGGCCGAGATCCCGGAAACGGATTCCCTTGTCAATCAGTGTCCGCGACAGAACAAGCAGGGTCGGATCGACGACATCGACCTCGCAGACATCGTCCGACATCGTTCCGAACGCGGTCGTGCGCTCACCATAAGCGGAATTGGAAATGACCTTTCTGGTCCCATTCTCCGTCACGACGCCAACCACACCGGATACGCCAAACTCGGCCGGATCTCCGCAGAATTTCTCGATATCCTCCAGGCAGAACTCGTCGTAAAGCTTGACCAGCGGTGGCACGATGATCACGTAGTCGCCCTCGGCCTGCTCCAGGAGCTCATTAAAGGCCTGGGCAGCGCTTTTGTACTGCTTTTCCTTGATATTTCCCTCGAGGATCTGGACATCCTTGATCGACTGCTTTTTCAGGGTCGAAAGGAAGGTAAACCGGAAATCCTTTACGTTGCTGTATACGCTGATGACACTAAACTTCGGCATAATTTCTACCTCAGCAGCGTGGGGCAAAACCCTCGCGCGCATTATTTTCATAGTCCTTAAAAGAATAACGTATCTTGGGTCATAAGTCAAACCCTGATTCCATCTTTAAAGATGTTGTTTACATCTTTTTTTCATGGTACAATCGGGCATAAGGAAACCCAAAAAATATTTCTCGTTTCCCGGAAACTAATCTCACGGGGCATAAAGCAGGAGGCTATAAAATGGATCATTCTGAGGAAACCAAAAAGAGAATACTGGAAGCGGCTCTGCGCCTTTTCCACGAGAAGGGACTCCGTTTTACCATGGATGATATCGCATCCGACCTGTCCATCAGCAAAAAGACGATCTACCGGATTTTCCAGGACAAGGAGGCTCTTTTCTGCGAGGTGGCGGACGAATGCTTCCGCTCAATCAAGGAAAGCGAGCGGGCGGTGCTGGAGGCGCCAGACCTGGATACCCCGACAAGGCTCAGAAAGCTCCTGGGCGTCATGCCGACGCCTTACCAGGATCTCGACCTGAAGCAGCTCTACGTCCTGAAGGACCGCTACCCGGCCATTTATGCCCATGTGGCCGAGCACCTCGAGACCGGCTGGGAGCCCACGATCGCCCTCATCGAGCAGGGGATCCGCGAGGGCGTATTCCGCCCCGTCTCGATCCCGGTTTTCAAAACCATGATGGAAGCTACCCTGGAGCAGTTTTTCTCCCGGGACACCCTGGTGGTCAATGAGATCTCGTACACGGAGGCATTGCAGGAGGTCGTCTCCATCCTGGTGGACGGGATTATTTCGTAAAAAAGCGGAGTGAGGATGGCGAAAGGCTGCTCATAGGAACGCGGCTCTATGCCAGGCGATCGGTCATCCAAACGAGCAACCAACAAACGGAGGGGGAGAATTATGATTCAAGTCAAGGATAATACGTTTTATCTGGGAACGTCGCATACTTCCTACTGTTTCCGGATCCTGCCGTCCGGCCATGCGGAGCATGTCCACTACGGAGCGCCGATCGATCCGGCGGATATCAACGAGCTCGGCGAGCAGCGCGCCTTTGAGCCGGGCAATGCCATCATCTGCGACCCGGAGGACCGGACGCTCGTCCTCGAGGACACCTGTCTGGAGTTTTCCTCCCTGGGCAAGGGTGATATCCGCGATCCCTTCCTCGAGATCGAGTATGCCGACGGCAGCCGGACGAGCGACTTCCGCTATGAAAACGCCGAGGTCCTCACCGGAAAGTCCGTGCCGCAGTCTCTCCCCGGCTCCTATCAGGAAGATGGGCAGGAGGAGCACCTCGTCGTCAGCTACCGCGAGAAATACGCCGGGCTGAAGCTGGAGCTGCACTACACGGTCTATCCGGACTGCGACTGCATCTGCCGCTCGACGGTCCTGACAAACGAGTCGGATCAGCCGGTCCGGATTCATCGCCTGATGAGCGCCCAGATCGACTTTACCGACGCGACCTACTCTCTCACCTCTTTCCACGGAGCGTGGGCACGAGAGATGAATAAAGTGACGGTCCCGGTCACCACCGTCGACTACGTGAACAGCACCAACGCCGGTGTGTCCTCGAGCCGCAGCAATCCCTTTGTCATGCTACATGAGCCGCAGGCGACCGAGGATGCCGGCAGCGTCTACGGCCTGAACCTGATCTACAGCGGCAATCACTACACCTCGGCCGGCCAGAATGCGTACGGCAAGACGAGGCTCATGAACGGTGTCAACCCGCTCGGCTTCTCCTGGCTCCTGGGTCCCGGCGAGTCCTTTGAGACCCCCGAGGCCGTCATGACCTGGTCCGGCGAGGGCTTTAACGGCATGAGCCGCCACATGCACCGCTTTGTCCGGGAGCATATCGTGAGGGGTGAGTGGAAGCACAAAATCCGCCCGATCCTGCTGAACAGCTGGGAGGCGAATTATTTCAAGATCACGGAGGCGAGCCTCCTGAAGCTGGCACGTCAGGCCAAGGACGTCGGGATCGAGCTCTTTGTCCTGGACGACGGCTGGTTTGGCGAGAGAAATGATGATCAGCGCTCTCTCA
>CAMOGO010000179.1 GCA_946614075.1 uncultured Lachnospiraceae bacterium
AAGTCATACAGAAGACTTGCAACAGCGGAGGCAATCGTGATAACGAATACGACAGCGCCGCCCATACCGGTTGCAACCTCAGTCTTGGTAGAAACACCCAGGAAGGAGCAGATACCAAGGAACTGGCTTAATACGACATTGTCCAGCAGTGCAGCTGTAATAACGATGATTAATAATCCCTGCATTTTCTATTCTCCTCCTTTCATGACTCTACGGTAGCGAAGCTGGCAGCTTCCTGCTCTTTCTTGTCGCTGACCCATTTCCACTTATTCTTGCAGGCAATCAGGGCTGCCAGAACGAGGAATGCACCCGGAGAACGGATCAGGATACCGATCGGAGCAAAGAAATCGCTTGCGGTGTAAATGGTATTTCCAAACCACTCACCGGCGCCAAGGATCTCACGGAAGGAACTGATGATCAGAAGAGCAACCGTAAATCCAAGGCCCATGCCGATACCGTCAGCGCAGGAAAGGTATACGGTGTTCTTGTTTGCATAAGCCTCGGCACGGCCAAGGATGATGCAGTTGACAACGATCAGCGGAATGTAAACGCCGAGGGAGTCATAAAGGGCAGGTGTGAAGGCCTCCATCAGGAAGTCGCAGATCGTAACGAAGGTAGCGACGATAACGATGTAAGCGGGCATACGCACGCCGTCCGGGATGATATGGCGCAGAGCTGCGATGATCATATTGGAAAGGATCAGGACAGCGGTCGTGGAAAGGCCCATACCGATCGCGTTGCTGGCCGTCGTCGTAACAGCAAGAACCGGGCACATACCAATGATCATAACGAAGGTCGGGTTCTCACGGACGAGGCCATTGTACATGGTATCTACAAATGGATTATCAAATTTCTTGTTCATACTGCAGCCTCCCTCCTACTGTGCCATGGACGACGTGACAACGATAGCAGCGTTTACGGCAGTCGCTACGGAGTTGGAAGTCACAGTCGCGCCGGAGATGGCGGAGATCTGATTGTCAGCGGAAGCGTCACCCTTCACGACCGTGAAGGAGGAAACCGTCTTGTTGGCAAACTGATCCTTGAATGCAGGATCCTTTGCCTTGGAACCAAGACCGGAGGTCTCAGAGCTCTCAAGGATTTCAATGCCAAGGACCTCTCCCTCAGCCGTAACACCGACAGCGGTCGTAATCTCGGCAATCTTACCAGCCGTGACAACACTGTAGGCATAGCCCATAACGTTGCCGGATGCATCGTAAGCCGTCATCATATCCTTAATGGTAGCGCTGATGCCCGCACTGGTCAAAGCAGCCTGAGCCGTCTCGATCAGGTCGGCAGAGTCCTCAAAATGATCAGCATCTTCCAGGATCGCACGGTAGGTCTGAGCCTTCTCCTCCGCCTTACGCGCGGTCGTGATCGGATAAGTAACCTCCCGTGCCAGGCCAAGAAGCAGACCGGAGATGATACAGATCACGAAAAGGATCGTCGTATCGTGAATAATTCTCTTGAAATCAATCTCAATACCCTTCATTACGCCGCCTCCTTTTCAATCTCTTCCTTCGGAGAGGTGTACTTGTCAATCAGCGGTACAAACAGAGTCGCAAACATGACCGCATAGGCAACGCTCTCGGAAGCCGTACCGAGGACGCGGAACAGACAGGAAACAGCGCCGAGGACGACACCGAAAATAATCTTTCCCTTGTCTGACTGCGGGCAGATAACATAGTCTGCTGCGAAGAAAACCGCTGCGAAGACAATACCGCCGGAAAAAATCTCAGCCAGGATGAAGTTCACATACAGGCCCTGTCCGCCAAAGAAGATCATACCGATGGCAAAGGTCGCGATGAAGATAACCGGGACCTTCCAGTCGATGCGCTTCCGGATGATCAGGTAGATCGCGCCGATCAGGATGCAGGCGATGGAGATCTCACCGATCGCACCGGTGATATTTCCAAGGAACATATCCATGACATAAAGCCTCTGTCCCTCCGCCAGAGCGGTAAGCGGGGTAGCTCCGGTCACGCCGTCAACTTTGAAATTCGACATGACAGCCTGATAGCTGATCAGCAAAAGGCCGTTTGCTGCCAGTGCAGGGCTGATCCAATGCTTGCCGTAGCCTCCGAAGAGATTGACGACAACGATGGTCGCGAATAATCCGCCGATAACAGGAACGTAGACAGGAACAGCCGGGGACAGAACACACGCCAGCAGCAAACCTGTAACGATAGCGCTTCCGTCGGTGATCGTGACTTTTTCCCGGAGATACTTCTGGAACAGATACTCAGAGACAACGCATGACAGGACTGCCAGAACGATGACTCTCAGTGCAGCTGCCCCAAAGCGGTAAACTCCGAACAGAAGGACCGGAGTCAATGCAATTTCCACGTCAAACATGTAATCACGGAGCTCTTCCGTGGTTTTAACGCGGGGGGAATTAAAATTGCTCACAATTTTGCACCTCTCTCTTTCTTATTGTTTCATGACGCGGCCGGCCTGAAAAACAGATGTTTTTCGCCGCAAACATTCAGGGTTAGTATATCATTTCTTTATAAAAAAGCAACAAAAGGAAAATCTCTTAACAAGAATTTATCAATAAATTGCTGCTCTCCTATTTCATCAGCTTCTGGATCAGATTGCTGAGTTCCTCGACAGAGTCATTGTTTCCGTTCTGGATATCCTCGATCACACAGCTGTGAAGATGATTGGAAACCAGGATGCGGTTAAGAGAATTTAAAGCCGATGTGGCGGCCATCACCTGGGTGATGATGTCCACACAGTACCTCTCCTCTTCCACCATCGTCCGAATTCCGCGGACCTGTCCCTCGATCCTTTTCAGGCGGTTGATCAGGTCCTTTGTCTCCTCTTCACCCCGGTGCTTATGCCGGCAGCATTCGCACATGCCCTCTTCCGGCACATCGGCAGCTGTCATCTCAAGGTCTTTTCTGGTCTCCTCTTCCGTCATGGCTTGCTCCTTTTCATTTAAGCAAAATCAAACAAGGAAAGCTGGTTGGATTTCGGCAGGTCTCCGAACAATCCCCAGCCGGACATCAGATCGATGACCGTCTGGCTCACCTTGGTCCGGGAACGGAAATCCTCCTCCGAAAGGAAGGGGCCGTCCTTGGCCGCCTCCACGACCTGCTCGGCCGCACGGTCTCCCATGCCGTCGATGGCATTTAAGGCCGGCATGATCTTCCCGTCCACGATGGAAAAACGGGTGGCCTGCGCCTTGTGGAAGTCGATCGGGGTAAACTCGTAGCCGCGGGCGTACATCTCCTGCACGATCCGCATGTCTCGTAAGGAGTCCTTCTCCTTCTGAGACAGATTGTCCTCGTGCTTCTTGTAATCCTCCAGCATCTCCTCGAGGTGATCATACCCCAGGCACATCAGCTCATACGAGAAGCCGGATGCACGGATGCTGAAGAACGAGGCGTAGTACGCCAGCGGACGGAATATCTTAAACCAGGCGATGCGCCACGCCATCATGACGTAGGCGGCGGCATGCGCCTTCGGGAACATGTACTTGATCTTCTTGCACGACTCCAGATACCAGTCCGGGACGCCGTGCTCCTTCATCTGCTCCTCCCACTCAGGCTTCAGTCCTTTGCCCTTGCGGACGCTCTCCATGATCGTGAAGGAAAGCTCGTGGTCCATGCCCTTGTTGATCAGGTAGATCATGATATCGTCACGGCAGCAGATCGCGGTCTGAATGGTGGCAACCCCGTCCAGGATGAGATCCTGGGCATTGCCCAGCCAGACGTCGGTACCGTGTGCCAGGCCGGCGATCCGGACCAGGTCGGATAAATACTTCGGCTTGGTATCCATAAGCATCTGCATGGCGAAATCGGTTCCGAACTCCGGGATGCCGAGGGCTCCCAGCTTGCAGCCGTGAATGTCCTCCGGAGTAATATGAAGTGCCGAGGTGTCCTTAAACAGGCTCATGACCTCCGGGGAATCAAGCGGTATTTTCTTGGCGTCAAGGCCTGTCAGGGCCTCGAGCATTTTGATCATCGTCGGATCATCATGGCCGAGAATATCCAGCTTCAGCAGGTTGTGATCGATCGAGTGATAGTCAAAGTGTGTGGTGATGGTGTCCGTCGTCATATCGTTTGCCGGGTGCTGGACAGGAG
>CAMOGO010000180.1 GCA_946614075.1 uncultured Lachnospiraceae bacterium
TATGCTCCGCGGCCCGCAGGATATTCCTCGCCGCCGCCGGATGGATCTCCTGCGCGGCATAGGTCAGGATATGATGACGGATCCGGTTTCTCCGGTACTCATCGTCCTCATTCGTCGAGTCGATCCGATAGGGAATGCCCTCCTCCTCGAGGACACTGAGGATCTCCTCGGACGACAGGCAAAGCATCGGCCGCCGCAGATCCCCGCTCACAGGCACGATCCCGCGCAGTCCTCGTAATCCGCTGCCGCGAAACAGATTCAGCAAAACGGTCTCCGCACTGTCGTCGCGGTGATGGGCTGTCACGATATAATCTGCCCCAATCTCGGCCTTCCGCCTGCGAAGCTCCTCGTAGCGGGCTTTCCGCCCTGCCATCTCCATGGAAAGAGCGTCTCTTGTGGCCTCCTTGGGGATATCACGGCGGACGGCGGAAAAAGGTATGCCCAGCTGAGAGCAGAAATCACGGCAGAATTCCTCGTCCTCGTCGGCCTCCGACCCCCTGAGCCCATGGTTCACATGCAGGGCCTCGACGTCGAATCCCCGAAGCACGGCAAGATCATGTAAAATCAGCAAAAGGCAGGTCGAATCCGGGCCGCCGGAATAACCGGCCAGCACCTTTCTGCCTGCCTCTATCATCTGATGTTCCTGTATAAAGCGGTCTACCCGCTCGACGGCATTTTTACGGTCCACGGCTAATTCCTCGGCTGTAGAATAATCTCCCCCGGATATACCAGTCCAAGCCGGCTCTTGGCCATCTCCTCAATATACTGCCTGGTCTGGACCCGGATCCTCTCTTCCTCCAGTTTCTCGGCACGCTCAATCTCCCTGTCGTACTCTGCCTGGTAGCTCTCCTCGCGGGCAGCCACCTCAGCGTCCTTCAGACGGAGACTGTTAGTCTTGGTCGTAATGACAGCCAGGAGAATCAGAACAACCCCGGCAATCGTCACCATGCCGAGGAAATTCGAAAATGATTTCTTTTTTCTCCTTCTTCCTGCCATTCTTACTCCTGATCAAAAAATGCTTCCATGAATGAAAACGTACGGATTGCTCCGCTGTTGCGAAACTCCCGCATAATAAGCTTTCGTATATATATTAAACAGTTTTTCCCGGTTTTGCAAGGTTTTCTTACAGATATTTAAACAATTCCTTTGCTTCTTCCTTGCGGGTCGTCTCCTGTACATCCAGAACCTCGACCTTGACACTCTTATTGCCAAACCCGATCTCGATCACATCGCCCGTCTTTACCTCGGCGGAGGCCTTCGCGGTTTTTCCGTTGATGGAGACACGCCCCGCGTCACAGGCCTCATTGGCCACGGTCCGCCTCTTGATCAGACGCGAAACCTTCAGATATTTGTCCAAACGCATAAGGGGTTCCTCTCTTTTTATTATTTCGTTTTGAAAGCATACGGATTGCTACGTTGCTTCGCAACTCCCGCAATCCTGCAACAAATTCGCCATTCGCTCCGCTCACCTTCGTTCGCGTAGCTGTATGGCTCATTATGTTGCGCGCTCGGATGAATGAATAGCTGTCCGAAAAACGAGTTCTTCGGACAACTATTCATTCATCCTCACTTTGCTTTCAAAACAAAGCCCCCGCCAGAGACTGGCGGGGGCACATTCACGGTTTCGATTAAGCGTTAACCATGTCCTTCAGAGCCTTGCCGGCTTTGAACTTAGGGGTCTTGGAAGCAGCGATCGTGATCTTCTCCTTGGTGAGCGGGTTTCTTCCCTCTCTTGCAGCTCTCTCGCTAACCTCAAACGTACCAAAGCCAACCAGCTGAACCTTGCCACCCTTAGCGAGCTCTGCGGATACGGTCTCGGTAAATGCCTTAACAGCCTTCTCTGCGTCCTTCTTGGAAAGACCAGCCTGTGCAGCAACTGCTGCTACCAATTCTACTTTATTCATCTTAAAATCCTCCTCATATGGCGTAGCCATTCGTATTACGAGTTTATTTATAATCTTTAACCCTGCTATTGTCAAGGACTTCTCGCAAATTCCCATAAAATCTGCATTAAATGGGGATTTGTCTGCCTTTTGGCAGTGGTTTTTCTGCTATTTTATACTCATTTTTTGCTTTTTGTACCGCCTTTTTATTCCTCGGTCCAGTACAGTCCCATGCTGCCTGCAAATGCGGCCGCCGCGGAGCCCTCCGGGCAGAGGATTGTAACATAGGCGCCATCTGTGAGGCAGGCCGGAGAAATCTCCGTCAGGCTCGCGGGAAGGTGCAGGATCAGCGGTTCATCAAAGCCGTAGCTGCGGACTCCGTTAAAGTTTCCGCTCCGAAGGATCAGTACACTTTCCGGCAGGATAACCTCCGAGGCCACCATGCCCTCCGGGAAGGCATCCTCTCCGATGACGACCGTGCCCTCACGGACCCGGATAGTCCCCTCTTTTCCGGCCGGGCAGGCAAGCAGGATCTCTCCGTCAAAGCTGTAAAGCAGGCCATCGTCCGACATAAAGTAGCTGTCACCCTCTCCGACCCGGATCGCCTCCAGGCTCTCCAGGTGAGCAAACGGGCCTTCAAAGATGCTCTTGATCAGGCTGTCAAGACCCGCCGGGATCGTCAGCTCCTTGAGGTACGCATTGTAGCCGAAGGCCTCATACTCGATCGCCCGGACCGTCTCCGGGACGATGAAGGCCTCATCCTCCAGGACATCCGGATACATCAAGAGCGTTGTCTTTTCCTTATCGTATATGACACCGTTTTCCACGGAGAAATACGGATTGCTCTGGGAGATACGGATCTTGGGAAGAGTCCTTCCGGCGGAAAGATTTCCCCAGTTTTTCAGCCCCGATCCCACGACCAGCGTCTGGAGGTTCTGCGGCCAGTTTACACTGGATGCGATCGTGGTCACACTGTCAGACAGCGTCAGGGTGAAGACCGAGCGGCACTGGTAGAAATCCGCCTTGATCGTCGTCACGCCATCCGGGATCGTCATGCTGAAATCCAGGTCCGTCGGCACCGCGAGCAGGGTATCCTGTGCTTTGTTCATCAGGAAGCCTCGGTGCGAGCTGTAGTAAAGATTGGCCTCGCTGACATCGTATCCCCGGATTCGGTAGCCATCAAAGGCCTCCTGGCCGAGATAGCTCAGTCCCGCGCCAAGGTGGAGCGAGGCAATCGAAGTCTTGGCCTGCCCGTACTTGGAGGCAAAGGCACAGCTTCCGATCCTCTCGACATTCTCCGGGATCTGGAGATTGTTCAGATAGATGCACCCGTAAAAAGCAAAGTTTCCGATCACCTTCAGGCTCTGCGGGAAGGTAACCCGGCGCAGGCCGGTCACCATATCCTCATCCGACAGCATAAGCGGCTCATCGTCCGCTCCGCAGAACGCGTACGCGCTGATCGTCTCCACACCCTCCGGGATCACGACCTCCACATGGCCCGTTCCGGGGCACGCCAGGAGCGTCTTCCCATCTGACGTGATCAGCATGCCATCCGTGCAGGTGTATGCGGCATTATCCTCCGCAACAGACAGATCATTCAGCATGACGCAGCCCGCAAAGGCACCCGGCAGGATCTGCGCCGTGGCGGCAGGGATGTGAAGCTTCTCTAAGGAGGTGCACTCGCCAAAGGCAAAGGAACCGATGTACGTCACTCCCTCGGGGATATTCACTTCCTTCAGGCTCTGGCAGAAATAGAAGGTATCGCTCAGGATGCTCGAAAGACCGGACGGCAGCGTGACTTTTTTCAGGTTCTGGCAGCTGGAGAAAGCATACTGCCCGATCCAGGTCACGGATTCCGGCACCACCAGTTCCACCACATCATTCTGGAAACGGAAGGCCTCCGGGGCAATCCTCGTCACGGGGACACCCTCGATCGTGGAAGGAAGACGCATGATCCCGGTATACTGGCTGCCCGTCTGGCTCTCGCCGGACGAAGCCGCAAGCCCCGCAGCCAGAATGCCCGCGGCAAAACCACCGGAAGAAGTCCCGGCAGACGATGCGGCATCGGAAGACTCCATGCCTGACTGCTCACTGCCCGAAGCAGGCTGCTCAGTGCCCGAAGGCGCCGTGCCGGTGAAAGTTCCGGCTCCGGTGATCAGACCGGATGCCGAGGAGGCCGCGCCCGTTTCACTTCCAT
>CAMOGO010000181.1 GCA_946614075.1 uncultured Lachnospiraceae bacterium
CCGTTGTCATCAGAACCGTCCCCTCTGTCACCCGCAAGCCTCTTCCTACTCGATTGAACTCAGAGTTGCATCTGTCCCGGGGAGCTCCTTGTATTTCAGGAGCTCCTCGACGTATGCTTCCCCGTAGGCGGACAGCACACTGCCCTTCCGGGTGATGTATCCGATGATGAGGGGATCTTCCTCCTTCAGCTTGATCGCCGTCAGGCCGGGCAGGATCTGCTCCTCCCCGGACAGCATTCCCGAGCCGATCGAGTACCCGCCAAGCTCCGCAATGATCTCCATCGACGTGGCCCGGTCGTCCGACCGGATCGCCTTGTCCGAGGAATAATCCGCCATCGCCTCCTCGTTCAGGTAGAAATTGCTGTCGTCGGTCTGGTCAAAGGTCACGCAGGGGTAGCCGCGCATCTCCTCCATGGAAATCTCCGTCCGCCCCGCGAGCTCATGCCCCTTCCAGACGTAAATGTATGCCTCCCTCCGCATCAGCGGCATGAAGTCAAGCTGATAGTCGCGGAAAAATTTCTTGATGACCGCCTCGCTGGACGCGGAGAAGGAGATGATCCCGACCTCACTTTTGAGCGACCGGACATCGTCGAGGACCTCCTTCGTCTTCGTCTCGTGGATGGAGAAGAGGTACTTCTCAGGGTTCCTCTTCTTGATCGTGTCCGTGAAAGCCTTGATCGCGAAGTTGTAATGCTGCGTGGAAACCGAAAAACGCTCCTTGCCGCTGTCCTTTGACAGATACAGATCCTCCAGGATTTCGTACTGGGCGACGGCCTTTTTGGCGTATGTGAGGAAATCCTGGCCCTCCTTGGTCAGCGAGATCCCTTTGTTGGTCCGCTCAAAGATCAGGATCCCGAGCTCCTCCTCCAGATCCCGGATGGTGGAGGACAGCGCCGGCTGCGAGATATAAAGCTTGGTGGCCGCCTCCCGCATGGAAGCGGAGGCGGCAATGGTCAGGACATATTTCAGCTGATTAATATTCATGAAAGACCTCCACTATACGCTTCGGCAAAGTCAGGCGAAGACAGAGAACCGTCCCTGTCTTGCTCCCTCTAGTCAATTTTCTCCTGCACGGCGTTCAGCATGGCCTGTGCGCCGGCCGCGATATCCTCGTACTTCGTGTTCTCCTCCGGCACATGGCTGACGCCGTTAATGCTCGGCACAAAGATCATGGCAATGTCCGTGATGCGGGCCATCATCTGGGCGTCATGCCCGGCACCGCTGACCATGCGGCGGTAAGGAACGCCAGTCTTTTTGACCGCTTCCTCCATCTCATCCTTCATTTCTTCGGAAACTTCTGCACCGAGCAGATAGAGAGTCTGCTCGATCTCACCCTCGATCTCGCGCTCACGGCAAATCTCAAGGAAACGCTCGGAAACGAGAGAGGCCACCTTTTCCACATCCTCCATGTGAAGTCCGCGGATGTCAAACGTAAACTCGACCTGTCCGGGGATGACGTTCGTGACATTCGGCGTGATGAACATCTTGCCAAGCGTCGCGACCGTATTGCTGCTGACCGCCTTGGCGATATCCTCCGCCTCCTTGGCGATCATGGCGACCGGGATGAGGGCATCCTTGCGGAAGGCCATCGGCGTGGCGCCTGCATGCGAAGCCTGTCCTTTCACACGGCCCCGCAGCCAGATGAGGCTCGCGATGCCTTCGACGATGCCAAGCACATCACCGGTGGAATCCAGCACATGGCTCTGCTCGATATGCAGCTCGTAATAGCATTTGTAGTAGCCCTTGGGAGCGACCGCCTCGTCCAGCCGATCCGGGTCGAAACCATTTGCCCGGAAGACCTCGCCGATCGTTTCGCCGGAGTAGGCTTTCTTCGCGAAAAGCGCCGCTTTATCGGTGATGCCGCCCGCCATTGTCTTGCTGCCGAGAAGCCCCTCGCCAAAACGGGCACCCTCCTCTTCGACGAAGGCGATGACCTCGATCGGATTTTTATGCGCAATCCCTGCTTCGCTGATCGTCGTCGCGACCTCCAGCGCGCTCATGGTTCCGGCCGCCCCGTCAAACATACCTCCATGATTGACCGTATCGATGTGCGAGCCCATCGCAATGACCCGCGCCAGGGGGTCAGCTTGGGGGTCAGACCCCTCTAACCTGCCGATCAGGTTGCCGACCGCATCCACACGGACATTCATCCCGGCCTCTCTCATCCAGGACGCAACGAGCTCCCGCGCTTCCGTGTACTGCGGCGTAAAACTCGGCCGTATCCAGCCGCGCCCATCCGGCGCCTTGCCGATCTCGGCCAGTGATTTGAGGCGATTTTCCAGTCTCTGTGCATTAATCTTCAGCATAAATATTCCTCCGTCTGAACGATGTAAGTATTAATAAGCGGTAGTGGTTATAAAATATAAGCAAAAGGATAGCATGAAATCAGGCAGAGCACAAGTGTGACAACTATAGTTTCCCGCGCTCCTGCAGCATGGCCTCCACCAAGTCCACGGTTTCAAGAACGAGATCATCACAAAATGGCTTTTTCTCCCGGCCAGCTTCGGCATTTACCCTCAGCAGATCGCCGCAGTCCAACATCCCATCGTGGCCGGCACTGAGGCGGGCGTGGTACTCGGCTAAGGTATCAGGATCACCAAGACCATAAAGCCCCAGAGCCATGATGCCTCCTGTGACTGCGCCGCAGACGGAGGCACGCTTCATTCCACCGCCGAAGCCCTCCGCAAAGCCGAGAGCGATTTTCTCGGAGATCCCGAGTGACTCGGCAAAGGGAAGGACGACTGACTGGGCGCAGTTGTAGTGTGGAGTAACGATAGCACGTAATTGGGCTGCACGGTCGTGGAAAATGCTCATGACGAAGACTCCTTTGGTTTTTTTCCTATTGTCTGCCCGGGCTTCCAAATAGTCAACTCTTTTTTCGAGTGAGTCTGAGGTGTGACAGCGGGGACGGTTCTGCTGTCACACCCTGATGAATAAACCGATAGTTTAATGACAACCCTTCTTTTTTCTGGTAGGCTAGCGGATGAATGACAAACAAGGCTTGCAAAGCCTGGAAAGGAGATAAAATGTTTGAGATTAAGGGAAAGATGAATACCGCCATCTGCTATGCTACCGTGGTCGAGAACGAGGCGATCGACCAGATCCGCCGCATGTGCGACTATGAGTTTACCGCGGGCAGCCGGATCCGGATCATGCCCGATGTCCACGCAGGGGCCGGCTGCACGATCGGCACCACCATGACCGTGACAGACAAGGCCGTCCCTAATATCGTCGGCGTCGACATCGGATGCGGCATGTACACAGTCAACCTGGGAAAAGTGGAGATCGACTTTGCAAAGCTCGACGAAGCTGCGCATTTTATCCCGTCCGGCATGAGTGTATGGGAAGGCCGCCGGGAGCCTTTTGACCTGACGGAGCTTTCCTGCTACCGAAATCTGAGGGATGCAAAGCGCCTCGAGAGAAGCCTGGGTACACTGGGCGGCGGCAACCATTTCATCGAGGTCGATCAGGCGGCGGACGGGACAAAGTACCTGGTGATCCACTCCGGAAGCCGTAACCTTGGAAAGCAGGTGGCTGAGCTGTATCAGCGGCTGGCGATCGACCTGGCAAAGGGCAAGGAGGAATACTATATCGCGCGCGATGAGCTGATCCGCGAATACAAGGAGGCAGGGCAGCGCGACAAGATCCAGGCAGCCCTGAAGGAACTGGAGAAGAAGTATGCCGACAAGGTGAAGGAGTCCGCGGTGCCGGATGACCTGTGCTTCCTGTACGGGCCTTATCTGGCGGACTACCTGCACGACGTGGAGATCTGCCAGCGTTTCGCCCGGAGAAACCGGGAGCTGATGGCTGAGATTCTGCTCTCCCGCGCCGGACTGACTGCCGGCGAGGCTTTCCACACCATTCACAACTACATCGATACCGAGGAGATGATCCTGCGGAAGGGTGCGATCGCCGCGCATGCCGGCGAAAAGGTCCTGATCCCCATCAACATGCGGGATGGCAGCGTCCTGGCGATCGGACGAGGCAACCCGGAGTGGAACTACTCCGCGCCCCACGGCGCAGGCCGGATCATGTCCCGCCGCGCCGCCCGCGAGACGCTGAGCATGGAAGAGTATCAG
>CAMOGO010000182.1 GCA_946614075.1 uncultured Lachnospiraceae bacterium
CTCGAAGGTCTTCTCGCCGTTGGGATCCATCGGTGTGAAGATAACCTTGCAGTGACCGTACTGGCCGCGTCCGCCGGACTGCTTTGCGTACTTGCTGTCGACTGTGACTTCCTTGGTGAAGGTTTCCTTGTAGGCAACCTGAGGTGCGCCTACGTTAGCCTCAACCTTGAACTCACGCAGCAGACGGTCAACGATGATCTCCAGATGCAGCTCGCCCATACCGGAAATGATGGTCTGGCCGGTCTCCGTGTTAGTCGTAACGCGGAAGGTCGGATCCTCCTCAGCCAGCTTGGCAAGGGCATCGCCCATCTTGTCCTGGCCGGCCTTGGTCTTAGGCTCGATCGCAACAGAGATAACAGGCTCCGGGAACTCCATGGACTCGAGGATAACCGGATGAGCCTCATCGCAGATGGTATCGCCGGTGGTCGTAAATCTGAGGCCGACCGCTGCCGCGATGTCGCCGGAGTAAACCTTGTCGAGCTCCTGTCTCTTGTTTGCATGCATCTGAAGGATACGTCCGACACGCTCCTTCTTATTCTTAGTAGCATTCAGCACGTAGGAACCGGAATTCATGGTACCGGAATATACGCGGAAGAATGCCAGCTTACCAACGAACGGGTCAGCCATGATCTTGAATGCCAGTGCGGCAAAAGGCTCCTCGTCAGAAGAATGACGCTCAACCTCGTTGCCCTGTGCATCGACACCCTTGATGGCCGGGATATCGGTCGGAGCAGGCATGTACTCGACAATGGCATCCAGGAGTTTCTGTACGCCCTTGTTGCGGTATGCGCTGCCGCAGCAGACCGGGATGATCTCTACTTTGATCGTAGCGGCACGAAGAGCTTTCTTCAGCTGCTCCGTGGACGGCTCCTCACCCTCGAGGTACATCTCAGTCAGCTCGTCGTCGGTCTCGCAGATCTTCTCAATCATGTCGGAGCGATACAGCTCTGCATCCTCCTGCATGTCCTCGGGGATATCCGTGACGACGACATCCTCGCCCTTCTCATCGTTGTAATAGTAGGCTTTCATCTCAAAAAGATCGATGATGCCCTTGAAATCCTCTTCCTTGCCGATCGGAAGCTGGATCGGGACGGCATTGTGTCCCAGTCTCGTCTTGATCATCTCAACGGCATTGAAGAAGTTCGCACCCATGATATCCATCTTGTTGATGAATGCCATACGGGGTACATTGTATTTGTCAGCCTGACGCCATACGGTCTCAGACTGAGGCTCGACACCGCCCTTAGCGCAGAAGACACCGACTGCACTGTCCAGGACTCGCAGGGAACGCTCTACCTCAACGGTAAAGTCAACGTGTCCGGGGGTATCGATGATATTGATACGATGCTCAGCAGCTCCGGCCTTCGGCTTCGTCTGCTCTTCCAACGTCCAGTGACAAGTCGTTGCTGCCGAGGTGATCGTGATACCACGCTCCTGCTCCTGGGCCATCCAGTCCATGGTGGCAGTACCCTCGTGGGTATCACCGATCTTGTAGTTGACACCAGTGTAATACAGGATACGCTCGGTCAATGTCGTCTTACCGGCATCGATGTGAGCCATGATTCCGATATTTCTGGTATGTTCCAGCGAATATTCTCTACCCAAGAATGTTCCTCCTCAAATTTTTATGCAGCATAGATTAGAACTTGTAGTGTGCAAAAGCCTTGTTTGCCTCTGCCATCTTGTGCATATCTTCTTTTCTCTTTACGGAAGCGCCGGTGTTGTTGGCAGCATCCATGATCTCATTGGCCAGTCTGTCCTGCTGGGTCTTCTCGCCTCTCTTACGGGAGAACATCGTCAGCCAGCGGAGAGCCAGGGCCTGTCTTCTGTCCGGCTTAACCTCGATCGGTACCTGATAGGTAGCACCACCGATACGCTTTGCCTTAACCTCGAGCTGAGGCATGATGTTGTTCATAGCCTCCTCGAAAACTTCGATTGCCGGCTTTCCGGTCTTTGCGGCGATCTGATCGAAAGCGCCGTAAACAATCTTCTCTGCGACACCCTTCTTACCATCAAGCATGATATTGTTGATCAGCTTGGTGACAACCTTATTGTTGTACAAAGGGTCTGCTAATACATCTCTTTTCTGGGTATGTCCTTTACGTGGCACGTTACTTCCCTCCTTAATAATCATTAATTCACAGGTACTCACATACGTATGTGTTCATGCCAGGACAAATCCCTTATCCTTACATCCCGCAACCATAGGAAGTAAAAAAATGTCTGTCCTGTCATCTGATGCTGAGTGGTGCCTGCTGTTAGCGCGCAGGCCATGTTCAGCTAACACAAACCTGGTACTGTTTTATTATTATTTCTTCTTCGGTCTCTTTGCGCCGTATTTGGAACGAGCCTGCTTACGGTTTGCGACACCTGCGGTATCCAAGGTACCACGAATGATATGATATCTGGTACCGGGAAGATCCTTGACACGGCCGCCACGGATCAGGACAACGCTATGCTCCTGAAGATTGTGGCCCTCGCCCGGGATGTAGCTGGTAACTTCGATTCCGTTGGAAAGACGGACTCTGGCGATCTTACGAAGAGCGGAGTTCGGCTTCTTAGGGGTAGCGGTCTTAACTGCGGTGCAGACACCTCTCTTCTGCGGAGCAGAAACATCGGTAGCCTTCTTGTGCAGAGAATTGTAGCCCTTTAACAGAGCCGGCGCTTTCGCTTTCTTCTCGCTGGTCTCTCTTCCCTTTCTTACTAACTGGTTGAATGTGGGCATTCTTTTCACCTCCTGTAGGTTTTCGGTATGGTTGCTTTCTTTGGTTACGTGTTTTGGGCGCACAAAAAGAAGGCGCGGTAAACACGCCTTCATATTATAGACAGGTCATTCTCTTTTTGTCAAGCAGTTTCTTTACGCCTCTGCCCAGGGGCTTTTGTGCTTTTTCACGTACTTGGCGATGCCGCTTAAGGAGTTTCCTCTTCGCATTCTTTCTCAGAAGCTCTTTATCAGGAATTCTGTCTCAGGCGGCTGCCGTCGTAGCGCATCTGGATCCGCAGATAGCGCTTCAGGTAGTAAAGCCGCTCCTCGATCTCGCCCTCCGGAATCGGGATGTCCAAAGCGACGGAGACATTGTCGAGGAACAGGTTCGTGACCTCGTCTGCTCTCTTGCCCAGCATGAGGAGTCTCTCCTCCGGCTTTTCCTCCTCGAGGAAATCGAGGATCAGGGCATTCTTGGCCTTTTTCCCGGCGGAAGCTGCCTCGCGGATCTCTCTGGCCGCTGCCCTGGTATCGGCATCCGCTGCCCCGCTCTGTGCAGCCCTGGCATCCGCTGCCCCGGTGTGAGCAGCCTTCGCATCCGCAGCCTCGGTATGGGCAGCCTCGGTATGGGCAGCCTCGGTATGTGCCGCATTCGCCGCATTCGCTGTCCTCTGTCCTGTCGGCTCGGTCTGCGAAGCGTCAGCCGCTGCCGTACCGGTCTGTGCTGCAGCCGTATTCGCCGCTGCCGTACCGGTCTGCGAAGCCGCTGTATCCGACGCCGCCTCGGTCCATGAAACAGCCGGCTTGCTCCCCGCGGAAAAACCTGCGAAGCTTCCCTGCGTCAGCCCGTGGATCCGGTCACCGATTTTCTCAAAGCGGTACTTCTGCGTGACCTCCGGATATTTCTCGTGATCCACCTCGCTCATGAACATGCCGAACGGGCGCACGTAATCCTTGTAGTCGCCGTACATGGCGCGGTACACGACGTATTTCTCCCCGGTCTCGGAATGATAGGCGATCGTCACGATTTCATACAGTTTATTCTTAAAATGCCGGTAATACTCCCCCGGCATCGGATCTGGTCTCATTTTTCCTTCTCTCCCATAAAAACGATACAAGCTGCCCCTCCCCAGAGGCAGCGTTATGTCAGTATAGCACGTTCCCCGCGGAATGAAAACCACGTGTTTTGAAATAGGATGCTATACTCTCTCGCCGCGGCGGGGCACTGCTTTTCCTTGTCATTTGTCCGCATTTTCGGTAAGATAGCATGGCTGTTTCCTTTTTTATAGTTGACATGCGAACATATGTTCTGTATAATGATGCTATAATCATTGCAAGGGGGAAGCACTCATGG
>CAMOGO010000183.1 GCA_946614075.1 uncultured Lachnospiraceae bacterium
TTCTTCCCCTTCGTTGAGCCCGGCTACGAAATCGATATGCAGTGCCAGGTCTGCGGCGGCAAGGGCTGCCCGGTCTGCCACCATGTCGGCTGGATCGAGGTTATGCCCGGTGGCACCCCGCACCCGAACGTACTTCGCGCAGCCGGACTGGAGCCCGATGATTTCACCGGCTTCTATGTCAACATCGGTCTGGACCGTTTGGTCATGATGCGTTACGGTGTCGACGATATCCGTCTGTTCCACAGCGGCGATCTGAGATTCCTGACTCAGTTCAAGTAAGGAGGAGGTCAGCATGAAATTATCGTTAAACTGGATCCGGGATTATGTAGATATTCCCGCTGAGATCGACCTGAAAAAGCTGGCATATGACCTGACTATGCGTACCGTCGAGGTAGAGGATGCGGTCAATCTGGCAGATCAGTTCAAAAATATGGTTGTCGGCGTGATCAAGGAGGTCAATCCTCATCCGAACGCTGACATGCTCCGCGTCTGCGTGACAGACCTGGGCGATATGACCAAGGAGATCGTCTGCGGCGGCAGCAATCTGGCTGTCGGACAGAAGGTCGCCGTTGCCCTTCCGGGTGCCATCGTCAAGTGGCACGGCGAGGGTGAGCCGGTTGCGATCAAGGCCAGCAAGCTGCGTGGCGTTGAGAGCTACGGTATGATCTGCGCAGCATCCGAGATCGGTCTTTCCGATCTGTTCCGTGGTGCTGAGGAGCGCGAGATCCTGGATCTCTCCGATTTCCCGGGCGAGGCAGGCACTCCGCTCGCTGATGCACTGGATCTCAACGACTATATTCTCGAGATCGACAACAAGTCCATGACGAACCGTCCTGACCTCTGGGGTCACTACGGCATCGCCCGCGAGCTGTCCGCTATCTACGATCTGCCGATGCGCACGATCGATCCTTATGTCGGACCGGAGACTCCCGGATTTACGATCGATGTACAGGATCCGGAGCGCTGCCCGCGCTACGTCGGCATCCAGATCGAGAACCTCTATGTCAAGCCGGCACCCTACTACATGCAGTCGAGACTGTGGCGTGTCGGGCAGCGTCCGATCAATGCGCTGGTTGACATCACCAACTACGTTATGATGGCTACCGGTCAGCCGACCCACGCGTTTGACGCAGATCACATCGAGGGACACATTGTCGTCCGCCGCGCCGGAGAGGGCGAGCACCTGGATCTGCTGAACGGCAAGAAGCTGGCTCTGACGAACGATGACCTGGTCATCGCCGATACCGTATCCCCTGTCGGTCTGGCAGGCGTCATGGGCGGTTCCAAGGATTCCATCCTGCCGGAGACCAAGAGAGTCATCCTCGAGGTTGCCAACTTCAACGGTCAGGGTATCCGCCGTACCGCACTGCGCTATGAGAACCGCACCGAGGCAGCGACCCGCTATGAGAAGGCAATCGATCCGGAACGCTGCGACATTTCCGCATCGCTCGCCATGGATCTGTTCAAGGAGAGCTATCCGGAGCTTGAGATTTCCGGTTTCTGCGATCGTTATCCGAAAAAGCTTGTTCCGACCGAGATCGATGTCTCCCTCAACTGGCTTGAGAGACGCCTCGGCAAGAGAATCCCGAATGAGGTCATGCAGAGAAAGCTTGAGCTCATGGGCTACAAGGTATCCTTTGATGGCGACAATCTTCACGTCGTATCCCCGACCTGGCGTTCCACCGGCGATATCTCCATCAAGGACGATATCATGGAAGAGGTCGCCAGAATGTACGGCTATGAGAACTTCGAGCCGACCCCGATCACGACCGATTTCACCGCTGCGATCAACCAGATCGATGTCGACATCGACCGCCGGATCCGAGAGTATCTGGCCTTCCGCTGCGGCATGTACGAGATTTTCTCCTATCCGTGGATGGAAGAGGAGTACGTCAACGCCATCCTTCAGAGCACCGAGGGCATCCTGACGCTGTCTGCGCCGCCTTCACCGGCTGAGCGCTTCCTGCGTTCCTCCCTGCTTCCGAATCTGGTCAAGGCTGTCGTTGAGAACCGCCGTTACTACAATGAGTTCATGATCTTTGAAGGCTCCAAGATCTTCCAGGATCGCGACTATACCTCCGAATACGATGAGAGAGAGAAGCTTCCCTATGAGCGCCGCAACATCGCAGGTGCTGTCGTAGGCGATGCGAAGAATCTGTCCACTCTGTTCCGCACCGCCAAGGGAATCCTGGAGAGCATGCCGGGATACACCCACATGGAAGGCTTCACGATGAAGAAAGAGGAGAAGCCGGTATGGGCCGATGGCAATATCTGGCTGAATCTCTTTGTCGGGAAGGAAAAGGTCGGAAACCTGGCTCTGCTTTCCAAGAAGATCACCCTGGATCTCGGACTGGATGTCAGTGCGGTCATGCTCTTTGAGATCGATGTGGACACTCTGAAGCCGTTCACCTCCCGTGACAACAAGTTCGAGCACCTGGCCCTGTTCCCGATGAACGACTACGATATCTCCGCAATCTTCGACGAGAAGGTCGAGTGGGAGACCATCTGCAAGACCATCGAGAAGAGCCACGAGAATCTTCTGAAGAAGGTCACCTTCGTCGACGAGTACCGCGGCAAGCAGGTTCCGAAGGGCAAAAAGTCCGTCACGATCCGCCTGACCATGGGCTCCGACAGCCGGACCCTGACCTCTGCGGAGATCGAGAAGGCAGCCAACAAGATCCTCAACCGCCTGATCCACAGCCTCGGCGCAGAGCTGAGAACCGTATAAAATCTTAATACTTTGGTCTTGCATTTTAAAAGTCGATGTGCTATCATCACAATGTTTGACTAATAGGAGGTGCCACATGGAAATCTTTCGCGGCATATTATGTGTTTTATTAGCGTTAATCAGCGTAGCTGTTGTCGTCGTCATCCTGATGCAGAAGGGTAAGCAGGCAGGTCTTACCGGAGCAGTAGGCGGAAGCGGCGCGGAATCCTTCTGGGGCCAGAACCGTGGCCGTTCCAAGGAGGGCCGTCTCGACATGATCACCAAGATCCTTGTCGGAGCTTTCATCGTGGTTGCTCTTTTGATCGTAGCTCTTAGCTAAGACCTTATATTATCAGGTAAGCCGGCGTAGTTCGCGGATACTGCATTGCAGCAGGACGCATACGCCGGCTTTTTCATGATATCGCCTGGTCGCGATGCATAGGGATTCTTGCGTGCTTGCACGCAAAGAAGACCATATGCATCAGCGACGCTAACAAAAACGAGCAATAAAGCTACGCGAACGAAGTGAGCGGAGCGAGTTGCGAGTTTTTGCAGGATTGCGGGAGTTCGAGCGTAGCGAAGAACGGAGCAATCCGTAGGCGATATCATATGGTAGGGAGGAAAAGTAGAGTGGGGAAAGAATCGATCAAGCTGATCGCCAACAATAAAAAAGCATATCACGACTACTTTATCGAGGAGAAATACGAGGCTGGCATCGCCCTTGCCGGTACCGAGGTAAAGTCCCTGCGCATGGGCAAGTGCAGTGTAAAGGAATCCTTTCTCCGCGTGGACAAGGGCGAGGTTTACATCTACAACATGCACATCAGCCCCTATGAGAAGGGAAACATCTTCAATAAAGACCCGCTTCGCGTGCGGAAGCTTCTCCTGCACAAATCCGAGATCAATCGGATGCAGGGCAAGGCACAGATCAAAGGATACACGCTGGTTCCGCTGCAGGTTTACTTTAAGGGGAGCCTTGTAAAGGTCGAGATCGGTCTGGCACGAGGCAAGAAGCTCTACGACAAGAGAGAGGACATTGCCAAGAAGGATCAGCGCCGCGAGGCCGAGCGTGATTTCAAGATCAGCAAAATGTACTAAATCCTAAGCGTCATGAAGATGACGTGCAGGGGTATACCGCTGGTATAAACTGCCTGACTTCCGTTGACAGTTCATTCCGGCAGGGTTATAATTTCAGAAACATGCAGGAGCCTTACGGGCAAATCCGGCATGAACATACAGCGCTTCAAGGACGAGCGCCAAACCAGGGCTTGTACTGGTTTCGACGGGGGTTTTGAAGTTCTGGCAGCCATCCGCGGACCGTGACCGCGTATCAAAACGGACT
>CAMOGO010000184.1 GCA_946614075.1 uncultured Lachnospiraceae bacterium
AAGTCCAGGAGAGGCGCTTTGCCGGGGAGAGTTTCTCCTTCAACAGTGCGATACCGGCCTCGCGCATCGAGGAATACTGTACATTGGGAAAGGCGGAGAAGGAGCTGATGGAGCAGGTCTACAGGCGGATGGGCTTAAGTGCCAGAGGGTATCATAAGATTTTGAAGGTCGCGAGGACGATCGCCGACCTGGACGGAGAGGAGAGGATCCATACGAGACATCTGAGTGAGGCGGTCGGATACCGCACCATAGAGCAGAAATTCTGGGAGGGATCCTTATGAACCGGGCGGACTGGTATACCCTGTATTCCGTCCATGGCATCGGGCGGATGAAGTTTGATGCACTGATCCGCGCCTTTGGCATGGAAGCGGACTATTTTAATATGGAAGAAGAGCGTTTGATGGAGGAGGCAGGGCTGACAGCAAAGGACGCAGCTATGGTCCGGTGTACGGACGCCTACCGCCGTGAGAAGGAAAGAGAGTATGAGGGGCTTTCGGACAGAGGGATCCGGATGGCCCTGCAGTGGGAGCCGGAATATCCGAGGAGGCTTAACTGTCTGGCCGATGCGCCGCCTGCCCTTTTCTACATGGGAGAACTGCCGCCGGAGGAGGAACCTGTGATCGCGATGGTCGGTGCACGTGCCTGTACGAATTATGGGAGAAGCCAGGCCAAGGAGTGGGGAAGGATCTTCGCAGAGCAGGGGATCGGTATCGTCAGCGGGATGGCTCTCGGGATCGATGGAGCGTCCCATGCCGGCGCGCTTCAGGCGGCAGACGGGAAAAGCTATGCGATCCTGGGCTGCGGCGTGGATATATGCTACCCGGAGAGCAATCGATCTCTCTACGAAACGCTGAAGAGAAGAGGCGGCGTGATTTCGGAGTTCCCGCCGGGGACCGAGGCTCTTCCGGCTCATTTTCCGCGCAGAAACCGCCTGATCAGCGGGCTTTCGGATATGCTGCTTGTGATGGAGGCGAGGAAAAAGAGCGGATCCCTGATCACGGTGAATTTCGCTCTGGAACAGGGAAAGGAGGTTTTCGCACTTCCCGGCCGGACGACGGATCCTTTGAGCGTCGGATGCCTTGAGCTGATCCGGGATGGCGCCGGGATGCTGGTTCATCCGGAGGATATTCTTGCTCATTTTCGAAAAAAGGTACAAACAAGCGGTACGAAACTTACGGATTCTCGTCAGAATCACAAAATTATTCTTGCGGAACCGGAAAAACAGGTGTATAGTGTCATAGATTTCACGCCCAAACACGTCGATGAGATTGTGCGTGAGAGTAAGCTTTTATACCCGGAATGCGTTTCCTGTCTGGTGTCTCTTGAGCTTAAGGGAATGATCGAGCAGGTTGGCGGACAGCATTATGCGCTTTCCTCCGGGTAAGGTGGGAGCTTCGCTAAGGAGAATGGGAATATCCGCCTTTCGAAGACCTAGTACCAGACACAGGAGTGAGTTTTATGGCAAAATACCTGGTGATTGTAGAGTCCCCGGCAAAGGTAAAGACAATTAAGAAGTTTTTGGGCAGCAATTACGATATCGCGGCTTCGGGAGGCCATGTGCGCGACCTTCCGAAGAGCAAGATGGGGATTGATCTGGAGCATGACTATGAGCCCCAGTATATCACGATCCGAGGGAAGGGAGAGGTCCTGGCGGACCTCCGCAAAAAAGTGAAAAAGGCAGAGATTGTCTATCTGGCAACCGACCCTGACCGCGAGGGAGAGGCAATCTCATGGCATCTGTATTACGCACTGAAGCTGGAGGACAAGAAGGTCTACCGTATCAGCTTCAATGAGATTACCAAGACAGCGGTACGCAATGCCTTGAAAAATCCGCGCGAGATCAATATGAACCTGGTCGACGCG
Source organism: uncultured Lachnospiraceae bacterium (assembly GCA_946614075.1). The sequence continues at coordinate 1,864 of CAMOGO010000184.1, forward strand.
CAGCAGACGAGACGTATCCTCGACCGCATGGTCGGTTATACCATCAGCCCGATCCTCTGGGCCAAGGTAAAAAGAGGTCTGAGCGCGGGCCGCGTCCAGTCTGCGGCTCTTCATATGCTGGTCAGCAGAGAGCAGGAGATTGCAGCCTTTGTCCCGAAGGAGTACTGGACGGTCGAGGCGGATCTGAAGCGGAAAGGCGCTAAAAAGCCTCTGACGGTCAAGCTTGACCAGACACCGGATGATAAAAAGGAGATTGCCTCGGAGGAAGAGTGCGCTAAGATCCGAAAAGATCTTACCGGCCAGGATTTCACCGTGACGGAGATCAAAAAGGGAGAGCGGATCAGGAGAGCACCGCTGCCGTTTACGACGAGTACGCTGCAGCAGGAGGCCTCCAAGGTGCTGAATTTCTCCACCGGAAAGACGATGCGCATCGCTCAGCAGCTGTATGAGGGCGTTGACGTCAAGGGGCAGGGAACGGTCGGTGTGATCACGTATCTGAGAACCGATTCCACCCGTGTGTCGGATGAGGCGACCCGCATGAGGGAGGAGTATATCAAGGCTTCCTATGGCGATCAGTACGTCGGCAAGGCACAGAACGGAAAGAAAAACACGAATGTTCAGGATGCGCATGAGGCGATCCGCCCGACGACCCTGGAGTGGACGCCGGTGATGATCAAGGATTCGCTGAACCGCGACCAGTATCGTCTGTATCAGCTGATCTGGAGACGCTTTGTCGCTTCCGGCATGAAGGAAGCCCGGTACGAGACCATCTTCGCCAAGCTGACAGCAGCCGGATACCGGTTCCATGCATCGGATTCCAAGCTTGCCTTCGATGGCTTCATGTCGGTCTATACGAACTCCGAGGAGGAGCCGGAGGAGCAGGCGAAGATCGGAAATCTCGAGGAGGGCGATATCCTTTCGATGGAGGAGCTTCGGACGGATCAGCACTTTACACAGGCGGAGCCGCATTTCACAGAGGCCAGCCTGGTACGCACCCTCGAGGAGAATGGGATTGGACGTCCGAGTACCTATGCGCCGACGATCACGACCCTTCTGACCCGGCGCTATATCGTGAAGGAGCAGAAGAACCTGTACGTCACCGAGCTTGGCGAGGTTGTGGACCACATGATGGACCAGTCCTTCCCGGCTATTACGGATGCGAAGTTCACCGCCTCGATGGAGTCTCTTCTGGACGGCATCGCGGACGGCGATATCGCGTGGAAGACGGTAGTGCGGAATTTCTATCCGGATCTGGAGAAGGCGGTCAACAAAGCCTCCGAGGACCTTTCCAAGGTAAAGATTGCCGATGAGGTCACGGATGTCATCTGCGAGAACTGCGGTCGAAACATGGTGATCAAGTATGGACCGTACGGAAAGTTCCTGGCCTGCCCAGGCTTCCCGGAGTGCCATAATACCAAGCCGTTCCTCGAGAAAATCGGGGTGAAATGCCCGAAGTGCGGAGGAGAAGTGCTCCTGAAGAGAACCCGCAAGGGCCGCCGGTATTACGGCTGTGAGCACAATCCGGAATGCGACTTCATGTCCTGGCAGAAGCCGTCCGCTGACGGAGTTTTTGCGGCAGAGGCGGCAGCGGCCGAGAGCGCAGCCGCGGAAATTGCACCGCAGGTGTAGTAAGGAAAGCGTACGCGTCGCTGCGCACTTCGTGCTCCCGCGACGCTTTTCATAAAATAACACTTGCATAATTCCGACCCTTGTGATACTATCGTAAGGCTGAAATTATGTGTACCCGGGAAATCCGGGAAAATTCACCTGTCCTGACAGCCGGGTGCGGTGTCTGCCGAAGGCAGATTTCCCGAAAGGACGAGGGACAGGGAAGAAAAACCAAAAAACGGAGGAAAAGCAAATGAGCGTAATTTCAATGAAGCAGCTGCTGGAAGCCGGTGTTCATTTCGGACATCAGACAAGAAGATGGAACCCTAAGATGGCTCCTTACATCTACACCGAGAGAAACGGTATCTACATCATCGACCTTCAGAAGACGGTCGGTAAGGTAGACGAGGCTTACAATGCCGTAGCCGATGTCGCTGCAGATGGCGGTGTTGTCCTTTTCGTCGGTACCAAGAAGCAGGCACAGGATGCAATCAAGACCGAGGCAGAGCGCTGCGGTATGTTCTATGTCAACGAGAGATGGCTCGGCGGTATGCTGACCAACTTCAAGACCATCCAG
>CAMOGO010000185.1 GCA_946614075.1 uncultured Lachnospiraceae bacterium
CATAGAAAATACAAAAAAATCAGAGGGTATTTCACCTCTGATTTAATAACGATTATTATTTGGGGACAGGGGGGTCTTAACTAAATGACATTGGAACCGTCCCCATTGTCATCCAGAGAACCGTCCCCATTGTCATCCAGAGAACCGTCCCCATGTTTTCAATCAAATAGGCTGATCTGCGGATCGATCCATGATTTCTGCGGAACATCATGGACGATGTCGTCCTCCTCGTAATTCCCGATCAGGAAAGGCGACCTGGGATCATGTCTCCTGCCATTCTCCGCCACCATCTTCACATCATTATTCGCATAGCAATAGCGGCAAAAATGCCGGCAGGTGTCGTACGCGCCGATGTCGCAGGAAATATAGCAGGCACACTCTGCCCGGGAGGGCTTGAAAGCCGGCACCACAAGCCGCTGCCCCAGCGCCTTCTCGTACACCGCGATGGTTCCGCAGCCACTGCAGTCTGCGCCATAAGGCGCCAGCTCATCGCCCTCCGCGCACGGCCGGACCGTCATCCCATGCGCCGCCGCGATCTCGATGATCGCCTGCCCCAGCTCCAGCCGGTCCTCTTTTTTCACCGACCGCACTTCGGGGAAATTCCGCTTCACCTTCTCATACAAATCGATAAAGCTGATCACCACCGCCTCCGTATAGCCGTCCAGGGCCTCGGCCATCTGCCGGAAGGCCTTCAGGTGGTACTCCTTGGTGTACCGCTCCGAGAGGAAGATCGGATCATACCGCCAGCAAACCCGGTTTTTGCCCACTCGCCCGGAAAGCTCCTGAAAAGCCGAAAGCATCTGATGCTTGCCCGGCACATTCGGCTCGATATCCCGCCCGTACGGCGTGATCGTCATGAACCAGAACTGCCCGTAATCCGCGAGCAGATCCATGTGCGGAAACAGCGGCGTCGGATTTTTCGTGCAAAAGCAGATCAGATCCACCACCTCAGGATCCAGCCGGTACCGGCTGACCTGCTGATGGTTGAACGGATTCCGGACACACACGATCCCCTCCCGCAGGCGGTTCGCAAACCACTCCGGGTAAAAAGCAGGTATATCCGTACGCTGACCGGTATTGATGATCATAGCTTCCGCCCTTCTTTTCTAACGAATATAGGTATAGGTGTCCAGTATGACCCCTCTGCCATTGGTCTGGGTCAGGACACCCGTGTCCAGATTGACCTCAACCGCGATTGTCACTCGCTTACCCTTCCTTCGGCATCATCGCCGGCTTTGCCTGAGGCATCACCTTTCTCTTTGCGGTGAAATCCGTCGATACGAACTTGATCACGGCGACCGATGCGACCATCTGAGGCGCAAACGGAAACTCCCGCCCTGTCTGATGCTTCATCAGCGCATTCAGGGCGTGCATTTTCTCCTGCTCCTCCTCCACGAGGCACACCTGTCCGCGGGCGATGATCGAGGCAAAAGCTGACCCGTAGTTGCACGGAACCTCGCCGCCGGAGATCGGCACGACATCGCACTCCAGCTCCACGCAGGCATTCGGACATGCCTTGATCAGATCCAGCTTATGTCCCTCTATCGCGCCATGCATGTAGAAAGTCAGTGCTCCGTCCGCATATTCATACCCGAAATGCAGCGGTACGATGTACGGGAAATCCCCGTCAAACATCGCCAGATGCAAAATCTTAGCACCCTCTGCGATAGCCAGGATCCCCTCCATGTCTGTGATCTGTCTGTCTGCTCGTCTCATTTTCTGATGTCCTCCTGTTGTGATATTTTTAGGGCAAAACATGTTTCGAAAATCATTTTATCCCACGCAAACAAGGCAGTCAAGTGAGTCATGTGACGGTTCTTTTGACTCACCGCTGAAAGACAGGGAACGGATTGTTAATGCAGCAGAAGCAGCCCAGATCCTGGACTGCTCCCGGCAATACATCAATGACCTTATCAAAAACGGGAGGCTGCATCCCATCAAAGCCTCTGAGAAAAGCACTCTGCTGCTGAAAAGCGAGGTTGTAAAAATAAGCTGGAGATAGTAGAATATACGTCAAGCAGCAATGCATTTTATTCAAGCACAGGAGGGAAAAAACATGCGTAACAAATGCAAATGGCTGATCAGCCTGATCCTGGTCATGGGTTTGACCTTCTCCATGGCTGCCTTCGCGCTGGCGGGGGAAGCGGGCGGTGCTGCACCGGCCGAAACAGCCGCAGCTGAGGGCGACATTGTACTGCCTGAGGTGTCAGACGTCGTGCTGCCGGAGGTATTAGATGCCACGATGGAGGCAACGGATGTCACGATGCCTGAGGTGGCGGATGCGGTAGTGCCGGAAGCCGTCGACGCTACGATGCCCGAGGCAGCAGATGCCGAGATGCCTGAAGTAGCAGACGCTATCTTGCCTGCGGCAAATGATGTCGAGATGCCGGAGATCGAGATCGCTTCGTCAACCGATGAGACGGCCGAGGCAGAGCCCGCAGAGGCGCCTTCCACGGAGCCTGACGTCATCCTGTCCGATGATGCTTCCGGCTTTGTCCTGGTCAGCGAGGCTGTACCGGATGCGATCCTGGAGATCCGCTACTATTCCACTTACAACTTCGTCGGCGACCGTATCACGGGCTACGAGGAGCCTGTCGCGCTTCTGACCAAGGAAGCAGCCGAGGCGCTGAAGGCCGTCAGTGACGATCTCCTGGCGCAGGGCTATCGCCTGAAAATCTACGACGCCTACCGGCCGCAGATGGCAGTGACCCATTTCATGGAGTGGGCGCTCAATACCGAGGATGTCCGCATGAAGGAGTATTTCTATCCGGAGCTGGAGAAGGACGTGCTCTTCCCGCTCGGCTACATCGCGGAGCACTCCGGCCACAGCCGCGGCAGCACCGTCGACCTGACGCTGTTTGACATGCGGACGGAGAAGGAAGTCGATATGGGCGGCACCTTTGACTACTTTGGCGAGCTGAGCCATCCCGACTACACCGACATCACCGAGGAGCAGTACGAAAACCGCATGATCCTGCGCGACGCGATGATCGCTCACGGCTTCAAGCCGCTGGAGGAGGAGTGGTGGCACTTCACCCTCGAGGACGAGCCGTATCCGGACACCTACTTCACCTTCCCGGTCTCGACAGAGTCCGTAGCCGGCAACTACACCGACGAGATGAAGTTTGACGATGGCGCTGATCTGAGCGCAGAGGACGGCTCCGACAGCACTGAGCGTGACGGCGACCATCCCGACAGCCCGTACTTCAATCATCCGGATTTCTACAACATGGAATCCACCGACACGCTGACGATCCTGCCTCATTTCCAGACGATCCAGCAGTCCAGCGAGTGGAGCTGCGGCGTAGCCTCCGCTCTCATGGTACTCGAGTGGTACGGCGCACGCGGCGACTACACCGAGGAAAGCCTGGCGATGCTTCGCCCTCAGGGCCTCGAGCCCGGCGCGACCAGCCTCAGCCAGATGGTCGCCATGTTTGACGGTGTCGGCGGCTTTACCTGCTACTCCGCCATCGACGCCGGCGAGGATGTCTACGACATCTTCACCTTCGATTTCATCCAGGAAACCCTCGCTGCCGGCAATCCGATCATGATCGGCTGGAACGACTGGGGCGGCCACTGGCAGGTCCTCATCGGCTACGACACCATGGGCACGGAAACCACCCAGGATGACGTCGTCATCGTCGCAGATCCTTACGACAGCACCGATCACAACCAGGACGGCTACGGCATCTACGGCGCCGAGCGCTTCCTGTACAACTTCACCTTCTACAATTTCTTCGAAGGTGACGAACTGAACGACATGTGCTTCCTGGTAGCTACACCGGAATAGGAGCAATCGAGTAGGAGAAGGCTTTGCCCGACTCCTACTCGGTGCGCCGGCCGCCCGTTGCCGTCAGGCAACAATTACCTTGGGGCGGCCGTGTGCATAGTGGAAAACAAGAGGACGGTTCCTTAAGTCATGAACTGCTCCCCGTCAAGTAGACAATTAAAAAAGCAAAAATTTTCCTGCCATCAGATTTCGATCTGGTGGCAGTTTTTATGATGCTGCCAGATACTGCTTATGCTTCTCGAACGG
>CAMOGO010000186.1 GCA_946614075.1 uncultured Lachnospiraceae bacterium
GATCTGGTGGCAGTTTTTATGATGCTGCCAGATACTGCTTATGCTTCTCGAACGGAGTTAAAACCCCAAGCTTTCGTTGTACCAACCGCCCCTGTATCCCTTTAGTGCGAAATCATATACCGTACGATGGCGGCGCAGTGTTTTGCCGCTGCCTCCGCAAATATTTCAAAGCTCACCTCTTCGCTGTCATCCGCTTTGTCTGAGATCGCGCGAATGATGACGAAAGGTGTGTGGTTCAGGTAGCAGGCATGCGCAATGGCCCCGCCTTCCATCTCACAGCACAAGCCTCCAAAGGCTTTTACGATCGCGTCCTTCTGCTCTCGCGTCGCAATGAACTGATCGCCGGAGCAAACGCGTCCCTCGAACACCTTGCTCTCCGGGGCGGCAGCCAGCGCGGCACGATAAGCCATCGCCCGAAGTTCCTCGTCGGCCGGAAATGCATAGAGTCCCGTATATGGGATTTCTCCCTTTTGAAAACCGATGGCTTCCACGGTGAAGTCGTGCTGCACAGCATCCGTGGAGATGACCATGTCACCGATGTCGATCCTGGCGTCGAGAGAACCTGCTACCCCGGTGTTGATGATCCGGTCAACGCCGAAGGTATGAACCAGCGTGTTGGCGCAGATGCCGGCATTGACCTTCCCCATGCCGCACTGCACGACAACCACGCTCTTGCCGTCCAGCTTCCCCTCATGGAATTCCATCCCCGCAATCGTGGATGTTTTCAGCTTTGTCAGTGAGGCCTTCAGGGTCTCGACCTCCTCTTTCATCGCGCCGATAATGCCGGTTTTGAAAGGGGAATCCGTGATGTGCTCGGTGATGAACACAGCATAGCCGGAGGGAGAAAGCAGCATCGTCGTCCGGGAAGAGGACGTTTCCGTGACTTTCCCTCCGCGTGGGTCCGTGAAACCGTGGGCGATCAGGAAATCATATGCCTCCTGGAAATGATCAACATTGATGCTGATCCCGGTCAGATCCTGCGAAACCGCCTCGGAACTGGTAATGTAAACACGGTTGCCATTGGCATCTTTCATGACATAGTTTGTGCTGGCATCGTCTCCAATCCCCTCTTTCGTGTGACGCAGCGCAAAGCCGAGGTCCTCAAACATGTCGATCGTCGCCGCGGCGTTATTTGTGACAATCAATGGACGAAATCCTGTAATCTTCATCTTTTCCCCCTTTATTCTGCCTTTGAAACCTCTACCGGGTAAATGTATAGGTGTCCAGAATGATCCCCCGGTAATTGGTCTGGGTCAGGACACCTGTGTCCAGATTAACCTCGACCGACATATTTAACAGCGGATCTCTAAAATAGAGAAAACCGTCTGTGCTGTCATTGACCACTGAATAGTCCATCAGCGCCGCGTCCCCGAGAAAAGCTGTCAGGGCGGCCTCGGCCTCCTCCCGTGTCATCCTGCCTCCGGCAAGGGTCTCCGGCTCAGCCGCGTCCTCCTCTGCCTTTTTCGGCGTCGGATTGCCGGACAGGATCTGGCAGGAATGCAGATCCACGAAGCCATAGAGCAGACCATCGTAGGCGGCTGCCGCGATCCCGGACACCTCATCCAGCGAGAGATCCCGGTCCAGATACGTATTGACATACGTAATAACCATGCGGAACTTATTCGGATCGTCCTCTCCGAAATACTGCCAGGTCACATACCCCAGCTCCGTCAGAGCCTGCTCGATCTCTTCCTCCGTCAACGGCTCGAACGCTTCCGTGAAAACCAGGTCGTCCGTACCCTCTTCCTTCTCGCTGCGCTTCCGGTTCCAGACATTTCCGATCACCTGGACAAAATTGTTCTCCTCCAGCGGGCCTTGTGGGCCTTCCGCCGCATCCACCTGGTAATAAGCGGTAACAAAGCCGGTGTCCGCATTCGCAGTCACGGTAAATACTGTCTTGCCAAGTTCCGCCGCCGACACCGTATAAGCATAGGCGCCCCCTTCTTCCGTCAGCTGCACGTCGGTGTATCCAAAGCTCTCCAGCGCCTCCCGGATCTCACTCACGGACGATTCGTGGCACTCTGCCTCCAGCCAGGCTGCCTTCACACTGAGGACAGAAACGGCTTCCACGATGTGCGCATCGGTGATATACTTCATGGGCCCAGCGTTCCTAATGCCGGAGCTGAGCGCCGTCGCGTAATCAATGGCGGTATCGCAGGCATAAATCTGGACTTCCCGGTAGATGTGATACCATTCATGAAACTGCTTCGCGTTCTCAAAGGTGGGGGTACTCTCCAACCTGGAGGCGTACTCGAGCAGAGTGTCGTACATCAGCCCGGCGAATTCACCCACGTCGCACATCATGTTCCCGTAATAGGCAATGGAATCCATCCCCGTCACCGCATCGGCCAGTTTGACACCCCAGGACATGCCGATGTGCACCGCATGCAGGACCGGGATGGTATCGAGCGAATGCCAGACAAAGTCAACTCCTTCCTCCAGAACAACCGCCGCGATATTGCTTTTCGCGCTGTCGGCTGCGGTTTCCAGCACGGTTGCCATCATCGATTCCTGGGCAGACTCGATCTGGCTCAGCAAGGTCCAGATTGAGGTGCCGATAGCCTCTCCCTCATCGGTGCCGGCGTCAAAGGCCAGCGTCGCCAGCTCTTCCCAGGCAGAGGTCCACTCCTCCGTCGCGCTCGAAACCGCCTTCAAAAAGCAGTACTTTCCGATTGTTTCGGAGACGGTATCGGTGGCTGCTGTCGCCACATCACTTAAGATTCGCAGATTCATCGCAAATTCCTGTATCTGCCCGAGCGCAAACGTAGAATCCAGCTTTTCCTGGAGTATGGCGAACTGCTCCGTGAAAAGCTTAGAGGAATTGCTGTTGGCAAAATCCACGGTTTTCATGCAGACCCGGACATTGTCAATGATAAACAGCAGATCGTCCAGGTTGTCCAGCACGCTGCTTCCGCCGTCAGGATCCATCGAGATGAGATTCATCGCTTCCTTGGTATTTTCCGCCCATGTCTGGATTTCCTGCAGAAATACATCCCAAGCGGAATAATAGTTTTCGAGAAGGAACGCGGAGTAGGCCGTGTTGACCGTCCTCCCCATCAGCTCTGCCACCAAAATGTCGTACTCGGAAGTCAAATGGACCAGCTGCTCCACCTCCCCGGTCACGTCCCCGTCAAAGAGGTAGCGAACCGTGCTGTCGAAACTGCTCCAGGCCCCGTTCACATATTGAAGGTGGGCATTCTCGTAATTCGTCTTCAGACAGGCCGCAAGGCCTCCCTCCACGAATACAACAAGATCCTGATAATCCGCGCTCTTCAGGAATTCCAGATGCCTCGCCGTGTACATCTCCTCCCACGTCATGCCCTCATAAAAGCTGGAAGCCCAGGTATCCGGGCCATCGGCCGTCATCGTGCCGGAATCCCAGGCATCCGCAGCATCCATCGTGCCGGAATCCCAGGCATCGGCCGTCATCGTGCCGGAATCCTGATCATCCGCAGCATCATCCGCCGCCACGCCGGCTTCCCTGTTCCGGATAAAGCCCTCCGCTGCCGGGGACGCTGCCAGGCAAAGGGAAGAAATCATGTGAATCACGAGCAGGAAGGCCATGAAGTTCCCCCGCCATTTGCGCCAGTTAATCTTCCCTGGTATCTTACTTGATGATTTCCGCTGTTCTCCCATGGTCATTTCTCCATTTCCTTCATGACTTTATCCATCCTAAGTTACAGTCTCTGCTTCTCCTTGCGGTACTGGCTTGGCAGGATGCCTACCGTCTCTTCCAGTCTTCCGAACCGGCCCCGTTTTTTATTTCCCCATGGCTTTTCCGATTTTGTAAATGACATAGATGACGACTCCTACAAAGGCCATCCCCGCCGCCATCGCGATGAGCCAGTACCCTAAGGGAGCGGTGGTTTCTCCGCCGGTCAAAAGCTGCACGACGCCCGTCTGGATCGCGCCGACCACCCGAAACAGAACGAACAGGCAGATGATCGAGATCACCATGGTAATGTGCGCCTTCCTGGTCTCTTTCTTACTGCGATTATATCCGATATTTCTGTCTAACATAT
>CAMOGO010000187.1 GCA_946614075.1 uncultured Lachnospiraceae bacterium
CCAGAACTGCTAGCACTCGCAGGAAATACGATAAACAAGGGTCAAAATTTCAAACTCGCTTGGTGGCTGGGGATGGCTGCGCCATCCCCGCCACACGGCGCTCAGACAATGGAAATTTTGACCCTATCTATTTCCTCGCTCGTAAGCAGTTCTATGGCCTCCTCCAAAGTCTTCCTTTCGATATTATCTCTGGCTTGTCATGCCATAGGATGTCTTTTCCTGCCTGATACTTCCCGCGCCCCCTGCCCCCGGCTGCCACACTGTGTGAGCGAAAAGATGCCATCCCGTATGGAAGCCTGCGTCATACCGTCTGCGATTTGTGAGGAGGCTTAGTGCTGCCTTGCGAAAAAAATTTACGTTAAGGGCCGGAATTTCCAGTGTTTGAGCGCCATGTGACGGGGATGGCTAAAAGCCATCCCCAGTCACAAAGCGAGTTGAAATTCCGGCCCTTGTTTTTAGTAAATTTATTGAGCAGTAGCAGCACTTGCCGACGAAACTCTAGCAGAACGGTATGACCAGGCTTCCTACGGCATGGCACTTTTCGCGCCCCCTTGCAGGCGGCCGGGGTCAGTTCCAGTGGGTTTGGAGGGGTTTGCGGGGGACGCTGCGGAGGTAGTTGACGTCCGGGTAGCCGATGCTCATCGCGGTGACGACCTGGTCGGTGGGTGCGAGGCCGAGCCAGGTGCGCAGGGGCTCGTCCACGGCGGCGAGGCGTACGAAAAAGCCTACATAGACCATGCCGAGGCCGAGTGCGTCGGCCAGGAGTTCCATGTACGAGGAGGCGATGGAGGCGTTCACCGCGCTGGGTGACACGGTGAGAATGACCGTGTTCCCGCCCTTGAAGAGGAAGTCATCGTCGTCGAAGTTCACCCGGTCCGGTGTCATGGGCGGCGGGAACAGCTTCGGGAAGGCCTCCGGTGCGCGGTACTTCCGGAACTCCTCCATGGACAGAGCCCGGAACTCTTCCATCCTGTCCTGAATCACGATATACGAAACATTTTGCGCATTACTGCCGGTCGGAGCAAAGCGGCCTGCCTCGAGCAGGAGATCCAGCTTTTCTTTCTCGACCGGCTTTTTCTGGAATTGCCGGATGCTTCTGCGCAGCTTCATAAAGCGCAGCAGCCGGTCCGGCTCGATCGCGCAGGTCTCCTGATCAAACGGGATCACGTCCGCCATATCATAATCGTCCATCGAGACAGCCTCTGCCGGGCAGATGGCGATGCAATGTCCGCAGAGAAAGCAGGGTTTCGTGACGACGGCTTTCCCCTCTTCTATCTTCAGAGCCCGGTTCAGGCAATCCTTCACGCACTGCCCGCAGCCAATGCACTTCTCGGTATCAATCCGAATCATGTCAGACCTCCTTTTTAAAACACACTTTCCGGCAGGAAAATGACAAATGGCTGCTGCACAGGTTCGTGCGGCAGCCATTATCGTTTACAGCTTCGTCTGTGCGTACAGGGCGACGGGGCCGATGTAGCTCTCCTTGCCGATGAGGCTGGAGTGCAGGATACGCTTTTCTCCGAAGGAAGGGTCGTAGGCGGCGCAGCTGCGGATAAGCTCCTCTCTCAGAGCATCCTGGTCCGAGAGGGCTCCGTACAGGACGATCCTGTTCGGGGCGAGGATCGTACCTGAATTGACGATGGCTCGTGCGAACACATCGATCACAGCCTGCTTCTCTTCTTCGGTTCCCAGCTGGCTGAGGGCATCTGCCGAGACGATGGTCTCCAGGCATCCGCGGCGGCCGCAGACGCATGGCTTTCCATTCGGATCCACAATGGTGTGTCCAAGCTCGGCAGTCTTCTCATGGCGGCCATGGTAAATGCGGCTGTCGATGACCACAGAGCTGCCGACGCCGGGGCCCCATTTGATCACCAGGAGATTGTCGTACTTGCGGCCGGCTCCGAAGAAAAGGACGGCTGTGGCAAAGGCGTCGACGTTATTCTCCACCAGGACGGGCAGGCCCAGCTTAGCGTTTATCAGGCCGCGGACGTCGACCTCCTCGTTCCAGATACCGTAGGCGCGGCGGGCAATGCCGTTTTCGCGGTCTACGATACCGGTGATGGCAAAGGAGAAATTCTCAATCCGGGTGCGGATCTTCGCCTTCAGAGCAGACGACATCTCGGTGCATACCTGGCAAATAGCGTCCAGGAACTGCTCCGGCTTTGCCTCCTTGTCGGTAGGCAGCTGTCTCAGCATCGGCTTTTTGTCCGGTCCGAGGATCAGGTTCCCCAGGAAATCGCAGATCGCGATGGTCGTCTTGTCCGGCTCCATATTCACGGCGTAGGTCAAGTATCTGCCGGCTTCGATATCCAGGAAAATCTCGCGTCTGCCGGGATTAGAAGACTTTACGCCGGAGGTTCCGACCTCCTTCAGGATTCCCTCCTCGATCAAAGCAGTCGTAATCTGGGTCACGCTTGCCTGGGTCAGTCCAGATTCGCGGGCGATCTCCTTGCGGGAAGCGGGCCCTTTATTGTTGATGTATCTCAGGATCAGGGAGCGGTTTTTTTGCCTGACTCGCTCCATATTCATGCCGGTTTCTTTCAAGCGTATTCTCCTCTTCGATGGTGGATAGCGTCAACTTAGAAACGTACGACTTCCAGATCAAGCATATGACCCAGAATCTCAAGGCTGTCAGCGGCATCGCCGTAGATCACGGCGTAGTGAGGCTCCCATCCGCCTTCTACTGTCTTCTTCACGATCTCTTCCGCATTTTTCTCCGTCTTGACCGTCATGGAGGTTCCGAAGAACTGCTTCTCCTTATCCAGTGCTTCACCGGAAGCAATCAGGAAGCGGAAATGGCCATCCGGAGCCTTGCCGACGCGGAAAATCGTCACCTGTGGCTCCTTGCGGCAGCCAAACTCCAGGGTCGGTCCGATGTGCCGGTTGCAATGCTCTCCGATCACGGCTCCTGTATCCTCTCTGGCCAGCGAGCAGGGTGCCATGCCGCAGTGCCAGAAGGTGATGGTATTCTCCTCCTCATCGAGCGAAACCGGATCTCCGAAGAATGCCGGCTTTCCCGTGAGCTGGATTCCCATGTACATGGAAAGGGCTCCGTAGGCATCGGCCTCGCAGCTTGCTGCGATCCCGAGGTCATTCAGGATACCCAGCACCGTGCAGACAGGGGTTCCGAAGGAGGTAAAGAAATCAGGCCAGCAGCGGGAGCACAGAGCTCCGATGCCATGGTCCTTGGTGTACTGGGCGTAGGACTTGTAGAGTCTTGCGAAATCGATTCGGTTCTTCTCCGGTACGTTTTCCAGACCTACGGTTCTCTTCTTCGCATCCTCCAGGTAAGCCAGGCACTCCTCCTCGGAATAGCTCTTGGCCTGCTCGATCAGCTCTCTCGCCTCGATGGATTCCAGGCGGACGCCAAAGGTCTTTAACATCTCGGCATCGAGCGCCCGGCCAAAGCCGAAGCCCTGAGGGGTATGCCCGACAGCGGCAAGCTTCAGGGACTTTAACGCCAGCTTCAGCTGTGCTGCCTTGACGGCTGCTGTCAGCTTCTTTACAACCTTCTCTTCCTGCGGAGCGCCAAAGACAAAGTCGACGGGCTCTTTTTTCATCTGACGCAGGGTATTGGCCGCCGAGTAGGCTCCTGTCAGGGAATTCAGACGGAGTCTGGTGCCGTCGATCACGGGCTCTCTTAAGGCCCAGAGCACGACAGGCACCTGCGGGAAGCGATGCAGAATCTCCTGCGTGTACGCTGCATTGGCGAAGGTTGCATTCTGAAGCACGATCAGGTCCGGATCCAGGGTGTCCAGGAAAGCATTCAGACTGTCTAAGGACAGGAGAAGGTCTTCCGGGGCACGCATGATCTGGCTCAGGCTCTGAAGAAGCTCTTTTGATTTGTTAAACTCGTTCCGCGCACTTTCCAGATGGAAGGTCGGAACACCGATCGGCAAATATGCCAGTTCAAAATCTTTCATTGCGCTATCATACCTCAAATTGTTCGCAAAAACAAACAAAATGTTTTGGTTCTATCTAGATCTATGTAATTTGTACGAAAAGCAGAGGAAAA
>CAMOGO010000188.1 GCA_946614075.1 uncultured Lachnospiraceae bacterium
GTTGTCATTTCCTATGCCGTTGCCCTGATCATGAATGCCTGCGGCATCACCAACCCGGACGGCAGCGCCATCCTGGATTTCAGCAGCACAGCAGCAGCCAGCTGGGTCGGACTTCCCGATTTCTTCATCTGCAAATTTGACCTGACCGCCATCCTGGTCATGGCCCCCATCGCCTTAGCTACCATGATGGAGCATATCGGCGATATCTCCGCTATCTCTGCAACGGTAGAGGAGAACTTCATCAACGATCCCGGTCTTCATCGTACCCTGATCGGCGATGGTCTGGCGACCTCTTTGTCCGCTTTCTTCGGCGGCCCTGCCAACACGACCTATGGCGAGAACACCGGCGTTCTGGAGCTTTCCCATGTATATGATCCGCGCGTCATCCGCCTGGCAGCTGTCTTTGCGATCATCCTCAGCTTCATCCCGAAGATGGCAGGCGTCATCGGCTCCCTTCCGTCCTCGATCATCGGCGGCGTCAGCTTCATCCTCTATGGTATGATTTCCGCCATCGGCATCCGCAATATCGTCGAGAACCAGGTTGATTTCAAGAATTCCCGCAACCTGATCATCGCAGCCATCATCCTTGTCTGCGGCCTTGGCTTCACCAATGGCGTTACCTTTAACGTCGCCGGCACACCGATCACCCTGACCGGCCTTGCCCTGGCAGCTATCTTCGGCATCCTGATGAACGCTGTCCTGCCTGGCAATGACTATGAATTCGGTACCAATCTTTCCGGAGATATTCATCGTGGCATCAGCATCGGCACCTCCGGTAAAAAAAGAGAGTATAAGAAGTAAGCGTTTTTTTGAGAAATGGAGGATAAAATGGAAAAGATGGACAATGTAACCATTGTACAGCACCCGCTTCTCCAGCATAAGATCTCCCGCCTGCGTGACAAAACGACCGGTACCAATGAGTTCCGTGCCCTTGTAGGCGAGATTGCCATGCTGATGGGCTTTGTCGCATTGAGCGATCTGCCGACCGAGCTGATTGAGGTTGAGACCCCCATCGAAAAGTGTATGACTCCTGTGATTGCCGGAAGAAAGCTTGCCGTCGTTCCGATCCTGCGTGCCGGTCTCGGAATGGTAGAGGGTATCCTTAAGCTGGTTCCGACGGCAAAGGTCGGCCATATCGGTCTTTACCGAGATGAGGTAACTCATGAGCCTCACGAGTATTACTGCAAGCTTCCGAACCCGATCGACGAGAGAACGATCGTGACCTGCGATCCTATGCTTGCAACCGGCGGTTCCGCCGTTGCTGCCGTCAACTTCATCAAGGAGCATGGCGGCAAAAAGATCAAGTTCCTTTGTATTATTGCTGCACCGGAAGGCCTCAAACGTCTGCACGAGGCACATCCCGATATTCAGATCTACGTGGCACAGCTTGACCGCGAACTGAATGAGAATGCATATATCTGCCCTGGCTTAGGAGATGCAGGAGACCGGATATTTGGTACCAAGTAACTTGTCCCATGAATCTTAAACCAGAGAGGAGATATGTTAATTGAACAAAATCGTAAGTGTCAACAGTAAAAGTAAGTATGTTTTGGAAGTGGCTTTTCAAAATGGCTCTGTCCGTGACCTGGACGTCCGCTATTTGTTATTCTACTCGGACATTCTGCAGGAGCTGGCTGTCAATCCCGAGCTTTTCGCAAGAGCCGAGATTGATCCGGAGGGCCTTGGTTTACACTGGGCAGGTGGTTTCCGCCTGGATGCGGATGCCATCTATAAAACCGGTATTGACATGGAGAAACTGAACAGCACCGATCTTAATCATTTGATCGCTCATCAATACCGCCTTGCCAGGAAGAAAGCTCACATGACGCAGATCGACCTGTCAAAGAAGACCGGGATCTATCAGGCAGATATCAGCAAGATTGAGCGAGGTATCGGAAATCCATCCCTTCTGACGCTGAAGCGTCTGGCGGATGGTCTTGATATGGATATCTATATGCAGATCGTCCCGAAGGAGAAGTAAGCTTTTCATTTCTCAAAATCGATTTGTCCTAACAAAGCCGCACAGGTTCATACCGTGCGGCTCTTTTTGAAAGTGGGGGTCTTTTATGAAAGCCGGTTTCCGTCTCCGAATAACCGTCGCCTTCCTGGGAGTATTATTTGCCTCTCTTGCGCTTACCATTTTTTTAAACAGCCGACTCCTTGACCGATTCTATACACAGTATAAAATAGGTCTTATCGATGATGCCTACATCATGCTTGAGAGCTTTTCCGAAAGGCCGGAAAACCGGAACATTCTTCAGAAGCTGAATACCTTCAGCGAAAATTACAACTTCAATATTATCCTGAAAAATGAAAAAGGCATCCTGCTTTCCTCGACCCGTGATGAGGAAATCCTCGTATCCAGGCTCGATGAATATCTGGAGCCGGGAAGCCATCTGATTCCCGTGGACAGCGAGTATTCCACCGATCTGGACACCCAGGAAGACTATGATCTGATGGTCTCGGGGAAGGGCGATGAAATCTGGAAGTTCCAGATATTGACCCTGAAGGAGTCTGACCGCGTCACCATTGTCCGTGCCTATGATCCGGTCGCGAATGCCTTCTATCTGGAGGGCTATGGCCGCATCGGGGAGAATTCCTTCATTCTCCGGACCCCATACCAGAGCATCCAGGAAAGTATCGAATTCTCAAACCGTATGTACATCGCCTCCGGACTTTTTGTCGGAGTCATCGCTGCCATTGTCATCTATTTTCTTGCAGCCCGCCTGACCAACCCCGTACGGAGCCTGACAAAGATCGCCGAGCGCATGAGCCACCTGGATTTCAGCGTACGCTATGAGGGGCAGGAGGAGGACGAGATCGGAATACTCGGCGCCAGCGTGAACCGGATGTCCGATGAGCTCGAATCGAAAATTTCAGAGCTGATGACAGCCAACCTTCAGCTGAGCAATGACCTCGAGGTCCGCCGAAAGATAGACGAGAAACGAGAGGAGTTCATCGCCGGCGTCTCTCATGATCTGAAGACACCCATCGCCATCGTCCAGGGCTACGCGGAAGGACTCAAGGAAGGCGTCTGCAGCGACGAAGAGGAGCGAATGGCATACTACGACATCATCCTGGACGAATCCAGGCGGATGAGCGATATGGTCGGAAAGCTCCTGATGCTAAATGAAATCGAATCCGGCGGTGAGCAGCTCGTCATCGAGCATTTCAACCTGACCGATCTCTCAACCGGCTTCTACGATGCCTTCCGGGCACTGGCCGCCGAGCGTAACGTGACCCTCGAATTCCCCAAGGAAAACTTCTACGTCTGGGCCGATCCGGGCATGATGGAAACCGCCATCCGGAACATCCTGAGCAATGCCTGGCATTACGTCGCGGATCACGGCATCATCCGGATGACCTTTGCAGAGCAGGACGGGTGGGCCGAAATCCAGATTTACAACAGCGGAAGCCATATCCCCGAGCAGGATCTTTCGAAAATCTGGGAGAAATTCTACCGTGCCGATAAGGCCAGATCCCGCGAATACGGCGGGAATGGGATCGGACTGGCCATTACCAAGGTTATCATCGAAAAGCACCATGGGCAGGTTGAGGCCCGTAATGAGGAAGTTGGTGTAACCTTTATCATTCGACTTCCGAATGAATATACACAGCAGGAAGGAGTCAGAAAATGACAGCCATTGTAGATTATGACGCCGGAAATATAAGAAGTGTGGAAAAAGCACTTCGTTATCTGGGAGAAGAACCCATCCTGACCTCCGATCCCGAAAAGCTTCTGAAAGCTGACCGGGTGATCCTTCCCGGAGATGGGAATTTCGGAGATGCTTCCGAGGAGCTTCGGAAAAACGGGATGGATGAGGTCATCCGCGAGATTGTCGCCAAAGGGACCCCATTTTTAGGTATCTGCGTCGGCCTTCAGGTTCTCTTTGAGGAGAGCGAAGAAAGTCCCGGTGTAAAAGGGCTGGGTCTTCTGAAGGGAAAAATCCTCAGGATACCCGCGGCCGATGGCCTTAAGGTGCCGCAGATCGGCTGGAACTCCG
>CAMOGO010000189.1 GCA_946614075.1 uncultured Lachnospiraceae bacterium
AGGCGGAGAGAAGGCCCTGACGGCGATTTCAATCCTTTTCGCCATTCAGAACCTGAAGCCGTCCCCCTTCTGCTTGCTGGATGAGATCGAGGCAGCACTGGATGATGCCAACGTCGGCCGGTATGCAGATTATTTAAAGAAGCTTTCCGTTCACACACAGTTTATCACCATTACACACCGCCGAGGCACGATGCTCGCGGCCGACAGGCTTTACGGTATCACGATGCAGGAAAAGGGTGTTTCCGCCCTTGTTTCGGTCAACCTCGCGGACGCCTAAAGAAGGCGCCAGAAAGGAAATAGTATGGCAGAGGAGCGCAAAAAAGGATTTTTCGGCCGACTGGTTTCAGGCTTGTCAAAGACGAGAGACACGATTGTCAAGGGCTTCGATAACATTTTCAAAGGCTATTCTGCCATTGACGATGACTTCTACGAGGAGCTCGAGGAGACTCTGATCATGGGCGACCTCGGAATCCACACCACGGAGAAGGTCATGGAGGATCTTCGCCAGCAGGTGAAGAAGAAGCATGTCAAGGATCCGATGGAGTGCAAGGAGCTCCTGAAGAACAGCCTCAAGGAGCAGATGAACATCGGTGAGAATGCCTATGATTACGAGAAGCAGCCCTCTGTCGTCCTGGTCATCGGCGTGAACGGAGTCGGAAAGACGACCTCCATCGGCAAGATGGCGGCCCAACTGAAGGCTTCCGGGAAAAAGGTTCTCATCGCGGCGGCCGATACCTTCCGCGCGGCTGCCATTGAGCAGCTCGAGGAGTGGTCAAACCGCGCCGGCGTCGAGCTGATCTCCGGACAGGAGGGGTCTGACCCCGCCTCCGTCGTGTATGACGCCGTTCATGCGGCAAAGGCACGGCACGCAGATGTGCTCCTCTGCGACACGGCAGGACGTCTTCACAATAAGAAAAACCTCATGGAGGAGTTGAAGAAGATCAACCGGATTATCGACAAGGAGTACCCGGAGTGCTACCGGGAGACCTTGGTCGTACTGGACGGCACCACCGGCCAGAATGCTCTGAGCCAGGCAAGGCAGTTCCACGAAGCGGTTGATATCTCAGGTATCATCCTGACGAAGCTGGACGGTACCGCAAAGGGCGGCATCGCCGTCGCCATCCAGGCAGAGCTTGGCATTCCGGTCAAGTTCATCGGCATCGGCGAGCAGATGGATGACCTCCAGAAGTTCAACGCCGACGACTTCATCGACGCGTTGTTTGCCTGATATTCCATTTTTTACGGGAGAACGGAAATAGCAAGGATTTCGCATACCCTTTAGAAAGGATGACCTATCATGAAACAGTATTTCCGCCCCTTCGTGCTGGCGGTGCTGGCCGGTATGGCAATCGGCATCGGCGGCGTAGTCTTTTTGTCTTTGGACATTAAAATCGCAGGAGCCGGCTTTTTCTCCGTTGGTCTTTACATCATCTGCGTCCAGGGCCTGAATCTTTTCACCGGCAAGGTTTGCTATACACTGGATAACAGCCCTGCCTATCTGGCGGATCTGGCCGTGATCTGGATCGGCAATTTCGCCGGAGCCCTCCTTACCGCCTACCTCATGAGCGTAACCCGCTTCGGGGCAGGCTTGTACGAAAAGGCCTTCGGTGCCTGCATTGCCAGAATGGACGACACCTTCTTAAGTCTCTTTATCCTCGGCATTTTCTGCGGCATCCTGATCTACGGAGCTGTAGAGGGGTTCAAAAAGACCGGTAATCCGCTCATTCTCATTTTCTGCGTCACGGTATTTATCCTCTGCGGCTTTGAGCACTGCATCGCGGACATGGTTTATTTCTCCCTTGCAAGGATCTGGTCCGTGGACAGCATCGGAAGGATCCTGGTGATCACCGCCGGCAACTCGGTCGGAGGAATGCTCATTCCCGCCTGCCAACGTTTATTTGCCAAATAAAACAAGGGCTGCTGTATTAACATCGAAAAAGATGCTAATGCAGCGGCCCTTTAAATGTCTTAGCCCAGGTCGAGTGTCAGCTGACGGTACTCCTCCTGTGCCTCTTCGTTGTAGCGCTTGATCAGCTTCTGCATCTTCATGGTCGGATCGCTGATTTCGCTGGTTGTGATGTCGTGATTGAGCGTGTTGATGATCGCCGCGACGAATTTGGACATGTCGGCCTCGATGTACCAGGGTCGGTCCAGAAGCTCAGGCTGCCGGTAGTTCAGGTTTGTCGTCACGACATAGTCGAAATATCCCTTGGCATGTGCCTCGTCGAAGCGGCTGAAACCATCGGTAAACAGGCCGTAGGTGCAGCAGACGATGACCTTGTCCGCTTTCCGCTCCTTCAGGTGGCGGGCGGTGTCCAGCATGCTGTCGCCGGAGGAGATCATGTCGTCGATGATGATGACGGTCTTGCCCTCGACGCTCTGGCCCAGGAATTCATGGGAGACGATCGGGTTCTTGCCATTGACGACGGTGGAATAATCGCGGCGCTTGTAGAACATACCCATGTCGACGCCGAGGTTGTTGGCGAAGTAGACCGCACGGGACATCGCGCCTTCGTCCGGGCTGATGACCATCAGGTGCTCTTTGTCGATCTGAAGGTTTTTATCGCGGGAGAAGATCGCCTTGATGAACTGATAAGGCGGTGTGTAATTGTCAAAGCCGTTTAACGGGATCGCATTCTGGATCCGGGGATCGTGCGCGTCAAAGGTGATGATCTCGGAGACGCCCATATCGATGAGCTCCTGCAGAGCCATGGCGCTGTCGAGAGACTCTCTCGTGGAACGCTTGTGCTGGCGGCCCTCATAGAGGAAAGGCATGACGACGGTGACACGGTGTGCGGCCGCTACGGACGCAGCGATCAGTCTCTTCAGATCCTGGAAGTGATCATCCGGAGACATATGATTCTCATGACCGCATACGCTGTAGGTCAGGCTGTAATTGGTCACGTCGACGATGAAGAACAGGTCACAGCCACGCACGGAATCAAGGACGACGCCTTTGCCCTCACCGGTGCCAAAACGGTAATTTGCGGTACGGATCTGATACGTGTCACTTCCGTAATCGCGGTACTCGATCGCGCAGGAATCGATGTCCTGCAGCTCCTTAATGTCATTTTTCCGGAACTCGACGATATGCTGATCGATCAGGTCGCCGAGGGCTTTGCAGCCGGGCATGGTGATCAGACGCAGAGGGGCGACCGGAAGGGTATCACGAAACGCAAAGGAATTATAAGTATCGGGCATAAAGCTCCTCCTGACGAAATGATAGGATTTTAATAGCGTCATAAAGCGTCATCATCTTACCATTGATGAGTCGCCGATGCAAGAACAATCCGATCCTGGTTTTGCAAAGGTACGATAACCGTGTCTTCCGGGAGATTTCCCCTGCTTTTCGGGGCATGGACAAACCCCTTGAAAAAAGCAGTCACAATTGGTACAATGATCGGTACTGATTTAGGAAAGGAGGCCGGCATGCGGACCGGAAAAGCCGCGCCGCAAGGAAACGGGATGAAAAAACACGAGCACATCATTTCACAGATCATGCCGGACTCGATTGCCGAGGAGATGGAGCTGGAGCCGGGAGACAGAGTCGTCGCGGTCAATGGGGAGGAGATCGAGGATATCTTCGATTATCAGTACCTGATCGAGGATGAGTATGTCGAGCTCACCGTGGAGAAGGCCTCCGGTGAGGAGTGGGTTCTGGAGATCGATAAAGAGGAAAAGGAGGATCTGGGGATTGTCTTTGAGAGCAGTCTGATGGACAATTACCGCTCCTGCCACAATAAATGCATTTTCTGCTTCATCGACCAGATGCCGCCGGGGATGCGGGAAACGCTTTATTTCAAGGACGATGACTCCCGGCTTTCCTTTTTACAGGGAAATTACGTAACGCTGACCAACATGAGCGACCATGACATCGAAAGAATCATCCGGTTTCACATGTCTCCGATTAATATCTCCGTGCACACGACAAACCCGGAGCTCCGCTGCAGGATGCTGAATAATCGGTTTGCCGGCGAAGCCCTGAAAAAGATTGACCGTC
>CAMOGO010000190.1 GCA_946614075.1 uncultured Lachnospiraceae bacterium
GACGCCAAGCCACTGCTCGGCGAAGGTACGAGCCAGTTCTGCGTCAAATCCGACCCACTCGCCGTTTTCATCCAGATAATCGTAAGGCGGGTATTCCTCGACACCAACCTTAAGTACGCCGGAAGCCTTGACCGCCTCCATATGAGAAGCGGTTTCCTCCGGTCCCTGGGTCTCGGGCTCAGGAGCCACAGGCTCGGCACCGGTTCCGCCAATCTGGACTCCATTCTCATCGTAGGTGAACGTTGCCTCTCCTACGAACTCTCCATTCTCAAACTCCTGATAGGAAAGAAGCTCTCCGTGTGCACCATAAGCAGAGTTTTTCCAGTAAATCTCCTCACCGGCTTCATCAAAGGAATAGCACTCATGAAGCAGATATCCGTACTCCGGATCCAGCCCGATCAAGGAAGTCTGAACCGGCGCTCCGTCCGACATGCTGAAGCTCTCATAGAGGTAAGCACCGTAATTCTCCTCCCAGGAGATCTGATAATTCATGAAATGAGCGCCGCCATTGTAGTAGTCCATGTTAAGCAGCTCTCCGGCTTCGCCATAGGTGTAATAATACTCCTCATCCGCCGCCGGCTCGCCGTTTTCGCCAAATCTTACCATATGAGCGTAGGTCGGCTGACCCCAATCCGTGAACTCGTACCACTCCTCATAGGTGGGCAGGCCGTTTCCATCCTCGGAGATCTGATGAACCATCAGGCCATCCGCGTCCATCTCCTTGGTCGAGGAGAAATACTTCAAGCCGTCCATGAACCGGACTTCATCCACCTGGCTGGAACCATCCTCATTCCAGGTCGTTGCTCTCTGCGACACGACGGAACCGTACTGGTCGAGCTCGGTCCTTAAGACCTCGCGGCCCTGCTCATCGTACTGATAATGCGCCGTCCCGTAATAATAGCTTTCCGTTCCTTCGAGCTCATAGTACTCATCCAGAAGCCGTCCTGCCTCATCATACTCATACGACTTCCACCCCATGGCGCCCGTACTGTCCAGCTCCTCCGAATCCAGAAGAGCTCCGGTCTCAGCGTCATATGCCGCAGCATAGTAAATATTTCCACCGGCGTCAAAACGCAGCTCTGCGGAGAAATCCTGAGGATACGTGTCGCCGAACAGACTCCTTGCCTCCTCGCCGTACATGTACACAGCCGTATAAACCGTCTCCCCGTACGGAGTACGAACGATCGCGCTCATCGGCTTCCCGTCCTCCTGGAAAACCGTTATCTGCTCAAGGACACCATCGTCATTCCAATAATTCTTCACAGAGGTGCCATCGTCATTGTACTCGTAGGTACACATGCCATCGTACCAGCCAAAGGTCGTCTTTAAGACTTCCTGCGCCGGGCGGCCCTGCTCATCATAGGTGGTGATGAGCCAGTCGGCAAATACCCCATTCTCGTCGAACAGGATGTGCGTCGGGAAATCCGTCTGCTCCTCACTTCCCGGATCCGTCTCCGGCATAGCCTCGGTTTCCGGCATGACTTCCGTTTCCGGCACTGCCTCGGTCTGGGCCTCTGTCTCGGCACCACCCGCAGGCGTCAGGATCCCCGCTTCCACGCGGCCTGCATAAAGCGGCAAAGAAAGCCCAACCACCATCACAAGCGCCATGGCCATACCCAGCCATCTAAACCCCCATCGCTTCATAAGTGACCTCCTTTTTTTAATCTGTGGTGTGAGTCAAAAGAACCGCCCCCATGACTCACCATGTCTTAAATACTCCGTCTTACGTGACTCATATTTGGATTAATCATAACATAAAAAAAGCCGGTTTTACAACCGACTTTAGATGGATAGGTGTTAGAATCTCTCATTCACCTGGAAAATATAAAATTTGAGGTACAAACTCTCCTCGGCGCTCCAGAGGAAGGGATGATCAGGGGCCTGGGTCCGGTACTCCACCTGACGCAGGACTTTATGCGCATCCTTTGCGGCGCTGCGGATCGTGTCCGCAAAAAGGACCGGATCCATGAAGTGCGAGCAGGAGCAGGTCGCCAGGAAGCCGCCGTTTTTCACGAGCTTCATGCCCCGCAGATTGATCTCCTTGTAGCCCTTCACCGCATTTTTGATGGAATTACGCGACTTCGTGAAGGCGGGCGGATCGAGGATTACGACATCGTACTGCTCACCCTGCCGCTCCAGCTCCGGCAGCAGCTCAAAGACATCCGCCGTCTGGAAGGTCACGCGATCGGAGAAGCCATTCAAAGCCGCATTCTCCGTTGCCTGCGCGACGGCAAGCCCGGAGGCGTCGACGCCAAGCACCTCGCGCGCGCCGGCATAGGCTGCGTTAAGCGCAAAGGAGCCCGTGTGGGTAAAGCAGTCCAGCACCTTCGCATCCCGGCAGATCGGATGGATCGCACGACGGTTCAGCTTCTGATCAAGGAAGAAGCCCGTCTTCTGTCCCTCCGCGACATCCACCAGATACCTTACTCCATTCTCGCAGATCTCCACCTTCGTCGGGAACTCCTCCCCGATAAACCCGGTCCGGATCTCCATGCCTTCCTTCAGGCGGACCTTCGCGTCGCTCCGCTCATAGACCCCGCGGATGGGCATCCCGATCTGCGCAAGCTCCTCTTTCAAAAACGTAAGGATCTCATTCTTCAGGCGGTCGATCCCCAGCGCCAGAGACTGCACGACCAGGACATCCGAAAATTTATCCACGACCAGCCCAGGCATTCCATCCGCCTCGCCAAAGATCAGACGGCAGCTGGACATATCGATGATCCGGCGCCGATACTCGACACACTCATGGACTCTTCGCCGCAGGAACTCCCCATCGACCACCGTATCCGGGTTCCGCGTCATCATCCGCACCGCAATCGTCGAAGCCGGGTTGTAATACCCGGTTCCCATCGGGAAGCCGTCGAAATCACGCACCGCGACCATATCACCGGGAGTAAAAGCCCCCTCCACCCGGTCAATCTCATTATCATAAATCCAGGGACCGCCCTTCTTCAGCTCACGGCCCTCACCCTTTTTCAGAAACAAATCCGCCATTTTCCATCTCCTACGATTTATCAAGATCCCTAGCCGGCATCACAGCCCGCTTTTTCGGGAGCATATTCTGCTTTTCGCGGACATCTTAGCAGATCAGGAGCTATCTGTCAAAAGGGACCGCCGCAACTGCGGCAGTCCCTTTTCTGAAGTCTGTTTTTTAATCCAAATGAATAACCTTTCCGGTCTTGGAAGCTTCGTAAACCGCGTTGAACAGCTGCACGGTCCTCATGCCTTCTTCGGCGTCGACGAGCGGCTTCGTGCCGTTCAGGATCGCGTTCAGGAAATCCTCGATCTGGAGCTGATGATAATAGTACATGGAGTCGACGGAGTTGAAGAAATCACAGTCCTCCTTCTTCATCTGCTCGAGCATCCCGGCTTCGCCCTCGATGGTCCACATGTCATTGTACGGAGGCTCGGTGATCTCCGACATTCCTGCGATAAACATCGCCCCGCCGTCCGTCTGGACACCGACCGATGCGCCGTTCGAGCCGTGGACATGCACCTTGCCGTACAGGGCCGGATTGGTCGAGTTCGTCATGACCAGGTTGCCGATGCCACCGTTCTCAAACTCCACGATCGCGACCGCCGTGTCCTCTACCTCGATGTACGGATGGTTGAAATTCCGGGACAGGCCGTAGACGGTCTTGGCCTTGCCCATGTACCACAGAAGGAGGTCAATCTGGTGCGTGGCCTGCGTCGCCATGACGCCGCCTCCCTCGCCCTTCCAGGTACCACGCCAGGGATCGCTGCGATAGTAGGCCTCATCGCGCCAGCTGAGGACATTCACCGTTCCCAGGATCGGCGTCCCGAGCTTTCCGGCATCGATCGCCTCCTTGATCCGCATGCAGGGACGGTAAAAACGGCGCTGCACGATCTGGCCGATCATGACATTGTTCTTTTTACCCGCCTCGACGATCTTCAGGCAGTCCTCATAGGAGGAGGCTAGGGGCTTCTCGATGATCATATGGCAGCCGCATTCCGCCGCCTCGACC
>CAMOGO010000191.1 GCA_946614075.1 uncultured Lachnospiraceae bacterium
CAGCAGTCAGGAGTCACGAAATGAGTACGATAGTCGAGTCCAGTATCGATGACTGGCAGACCCTAATGTTTACCTATGAGTCGGCTCTGAAGGAGGTATCGACCAAGATCGACATCCTCAAAAACGAGTTTATCCGGCTCCACAATTATAATCCGATCGAGCATGTGACCTGGAGGATAAAGTCACCCGAAAGCATTGTCAGAAAGCTGAAAAACCACGGACTTGAAGTCAACATGGCCAATATGCAGGCGGATCTGAGCGACATCGCGGGAATACGGGTAGTCTGCTCTTTTACAGACGATATTTATCGAATAGCCGACAGGATCAGCCAGCAGGAGGATATCGAAGTCCTCACCGTAAAAAACTACATTGCAAACCCGAAGCCCAGCGGATACCAGAGCTACCATATGATCATTCTGGTGCCTGTCTATCTGTACGACGGAGTGAAAAAAGTCCGGGTGGAGGTGCAGATCCGCACCATCGCCATGGATTTCTGGGCATCCCTGGAGCACAAAATCCAGTATAAATTCGAGGGGAAGGCCCCCGAGCACATCAACGAAGAGCTGCGCGGCTGCGCGGATATCGTCAACATGCTTGACACGCGCATGCGCAAGCTGAATGAAGAAGTACAGTCCCTGCCCTCCATTGAGCGCACCGAGGAGGATACGCGAAGGGAAGATGAGCAGATGCAGGAAATGTGGAAGCTCAGACACGGGGGGACGGCATCCCACTGAAAATCAGTCTTAAAAACCTCAGAAAAAAAGGAGAGGATACCGCAGGGAGGGTTTTAAGACTTTGTCTGCACCGGATAAACGGTGCGGATGATATCCAGTGCCTGCGGCATCAGAAAAGAGATGAAGCTGCTTGAGGAGAGAATCCAGAAGGATGGCGTGGTGAAGCGCGGCAATGTGCTGAAGGTGGACAGCTTTCTGAATCACCAGATGGACATCGAACTGTTTGAAAAGATGGGTGAGGAATTCCACCGTCTGTTCGGCGACGCCCCGATCACAAAAATACTGACCATCGAAGCCAGCGGGATCGGCATTGCCTGCATTGCGGCCAGGTACTTCCATGTTCCCGTCGTGTTTGCCAAAAAGTCCCAGAGCATCAACCTGGACGGAGAGGTTTACTCCACGAAAATCCAGTCCTTCACGCATCAGAGAATCTATGACGTTATCGTTTCCCGAAAGTTTCTCTCCCCGGAGGACCACGTGCTGATCATCGACGATTTTCTGGCCAACGGCTGCGCGCTCGAGGGCCTGATCGACCTGGTCAAGAGCGCCGGCGCGACCATTGAGGGCGTCGGCATCGTCATCGAGAAGGGCTTCCAGCACGGCGGAGCGCTTATCCGCAGCAAGGGAGTGCGCGTAGAGTCCCTGGCCATTGTCGACGCGATGGACGCCGCCACCGGAAAAATCACCTTCCGGGAGCAGAACTCATGAGGCTTGTCATCCAGCGGGTGCTGAGCGCCTCCGTGAGCATCGAGGGCAAAGAGACGGCCAGGATCGGCAGGGGTTATCTGATCCTGTTCGGCGCCGGACAGGGAGACACCGACGAGATGGCTCTTCGCTACGCCAAAAAGCTCTCCACGCTGCGCATCTTTGCCGATGAGGAAGGAAAAACAAACCTTTCCTTAAAAGATGTCGGCGGAGAGGTTCTCGTGGTGTCCCAGTTTACCCTCTATGCGGACTGCCGGAAGGGCAACCGGCCGGGCTTTACCGACGCGGCGGCGCCGGACGAGGCCAGGCGTCTTTATGAGGTATTTCTGGACGCCTGCCGGGGACATTTCGGCGAGGTCGGCGCGGGGATATTCGGCGCGGACATGAAGGTCAGCCTGGTCAACGACGGACCCTTCACCCTGGTGTGGGACAGCCGCGACTGGTAGGCCTGCGCCTGCCCGACAGCGGATGATCTGCAGGTGAACATTTTGTGTTTTTTGATAAAAACCTTTGCAAATGGTTTTGCTTGTGCTATAATGCGTCTTGACCTGCCGCAAAAGTGCGGGAAAAAGCCGGCCTGTGTCCGGCTGTATCAGAAGAAGATAGGAGAACAATATGAGACTGAACAGCAGAAAAAAGGCAGCGATTATGCTTGCCGCAGCTATGACCGTGTCGGTACTCCCCATGGCAGCATTTGCCGAGGAAGGAGAGACGGAAGAGTTCCAAACCGACGCCGAGGTGGAGGAGGAAGGTTCCACCGAAGCCTTCGAACAGACCTACAGCTACAGCGAACCCTTCGATGAGAACGGCTATTTCAAGGGAGTAACCGCTCTTGACTACGTTACCCTGGGCACGTATGCGGGCATGGAGATCGCTCTGGAGGATATTATTCCCGGCGAGGAGGATATCATGGCCGAGCTGCAGAGCTTGGTGGACAGCAACACCACCACGGAGCAGATCACGGACACCAGCCGCCGCGTTGAGGACGGAGATACCGTAAACATCGACTACGAGGGCAAGATGGACGGAGTAGCCTTTGAGGGCGGCACCGCTACCGGGACCGACGTTACCATCGGCGTGACGAACTTCATCGAGGGCTTCCTGGACCAGCTGATCGGCCATACCCCGGGAGAAACCTTCGACATCGACGTAACCTTCCCGGATCCCTACTACAACAATCCGGACTTCTCCGGCAAGCCGGCTGTATTTACCATCACGATCAACCACATTGTGGAGAGCGTTGTCCCGGATCTGGACGACGAGCTGATTGCCGACGCAACCTCCGGCGAGTTCGCCACGGTTGAAGAGTACAGAGAGCATGTGGGCATGGAGCTGCAGAACACGAACCTTCAGGACGCCATCCTGGCAAAGCTCTTTGAGGAGAGCGAAGTTTCCGAGGTTCCCCAGTCTGTCATCGACGCCCTTTACACACAGCAGTATCAGCAGCTTTCCGAGCAGGCTTCCTATTACGGCATGACCCTTGAGGACATGCTGGCTTACTATGGCATGACCCTTGACGACCTGAACGCAGAGCTTATGGCCGAGGCCGAGGAGTTCGGCAACCGCTTCCTGGTTATCCAGGCAGTGCGCGAGGACGCAGGGCTGGAGCTTACCTCCGAGAAGGCCATGGAGATGCTTGACGCGGGCGAAGAGCTTTACGACATGTATGTAAGCATCTACGGCGAGCCCTACATCTTCTTCTCCGAGAGCACCGATCTCGTTCTGGACTACCTGGTGGAGAATGCAAACGTGACCGGCGCAGAGGAAGTTGAGGAGCTCATCTCCGATGCGGCCGAGGAGGCTGTATCCGAGGCAGAGGAAGCTGCAGAAGAGGTTGTCTCCGAGGCAGCGGAAGCCGCAGAAGAGGCTGTATCCGAGGCAGAGGAAGCCGTCGAGGAGGCTGTTTCCGAGGCTGCAGAGGCAGCAGAGGAGCTTGTCTCTGAGGCAGTGGAAGAGGCCGAGTCCGCAGCTGAGTAATAACAGGACAGGTTATCTGACCCGCAGAGCCGGAAAAATCCGGCTTTGCGGGTTTTTCTTTGCAGAATCCATGTGTATTACTTGACATAAAGACTTCATTTTTGGTAGAATAGCAAGAGTGGGATAATTTTGTACAGGAGATAGGTATTATGAGAATATCACATATTCTGATGATGGTCTTCGGCTATCTGCTTCTCTACGGAGGAGTCATTCTGGTGGATACGGGCGGCTTGAGCCTGATGCGGACCAGACCGACCACGGACACGGCCGAGAGAGTGTTTGAATGGGGCGTCAGGAGCATCCTTCCGCTGGCCATAACCGCTATCGCGGGAGCGGTGTCCGGGAATTCCTCCATTGTATTTTCGGCAGCCATAGCGATCGGCGCATTCGGAATGATCCTGGTCTTCGGCATGATGGCCATCTCAAGGGATACAACCTTTACCGGCGAGGGGCTGTTCAGCCTGGGCGTATTCCTGATTTCCTGCCTGGTCCTCCTGCTGTTCACCAATTTTACCTGGTCGAAAGGACATCCGGAGACCCTCATC
>CAMOGO010000192.1 GCA_946614075.1 uncultured Lachnospiraceae bacterium
TTCGTGATGACGCAGGGGTTGCTGGTCTCGCTGCCGGAAGCCGCGATCGTCAGGATGACGCCGACCGGTGCGCACGCGGTCGGAGCGCCCTTTCCGATGAAGTAATCCCAGATATCCTCGACATCGTTTGCCAACGCGTAGGCGATCGCCTTGGAGGAGTCGATGACGCTGCCACCGCCGACTGCCAGCAGGAAGTCAACGCCTTCCTTTTTCGCCAGCTCGATGCCCTCATAGACCAGAGACAGTCTCGGATTCGGCTTGACGCCGCCTAGCGACACATAGGAAATACCCGCTTCGTCGAGCGATGCATAGACCCGGTCCAGAAGGCCGCTCTTTACGGCACTCCCTCCGCCGTAATGCACGAGAACCTTTTTCACACCAAGCTTTTTGATCTCCGCGCCAACCTGCTTTTCCGTATCCTTGCCGAAAATAACCTTGGTAGGAGAATAATATTCAAAATTAATCATGTGTCATCCTTCTTTCCTTATCTATTCCAAGCTTTTCCGAAAGCGCTTTCAGGTCATCGACGATCGCCGTGGGAAGCGGAATCCCCTTTTCCAGACGTTCCCTGCGGATCCTGAATTCAATTTCGCCCGGCATATAGACCTCGCTCACGCTGTCATTGATCGGGCAGGATTTGATGTATTCGATGTAGTCGTCGACCCGTTTTTTAAACTGCTCTACGTCCCCAAACTTTGCGACATCGATCGCGATGAAAAGGTGACCGCAGTCCTGCGGCTTCTCATAGCAGCCCTTCAGCCCCGTGATGTCCCCTCCGCAGCCGCCTCCGACCAGAGGTCCGCAAAGGATATCCATCACCTCAGCGAGTCCGAAGCCCTTGTGTCCTCCAACCGGATACAAAAAGCCTTCCAGGGCTTTTCTTGAGTCCGTGGTCGGATTTCCTTCCGTGTCCGTCGCCCAGCCAAGCGGGATCTCGGCGCCGGTCCGGGCCGCGACCTGGATCTTGCCGTGGGCCACAGTGCTGCAGGCCATGTCAAATACGACAGGGTCGTACTTGCCCGCCGGGATGGCATAGGCGACCGGATTGTTTCCGATCATCTTCTTCAGGCCTCCCATCGGCGGCATCAGGGGCGTCGTATTGGTCGTGGAAAAGCCGATCATGTCCTTCTCCAGAGCCATCTGTGCGTAGTAGGCAGCCGTTCCGAAATGGTGGCTGTTGCGGACGCCGACGCAGCCGATGCCAAAGCGCTCCGCCTTTTCCATCGCCAGATGCATGGCGCGCGTGCCGGAAACCTGGCCAAACATATTGTGACCGTCGATCACGGCAACCGCACCGAAATCCACCGCCACATCGACCGGTGAGTCAGGGAAAACGACCTCATGCTCCAGTCTCGCGCAATATACAGGAATCCGAATGGCGCCGTGGCTCGAAACGCCTCGCAGGTCAGCCTCCAGCAGGCTGTCTGCCACCATGGCCGCTCCCTCCGGCGTAAAATTCATCTTCCGGAAAATCTCTTCCTCCCAGGCTCTCAAATCCTCTGCCTGTATCGTCACTGTCTGATCGCTCATTTTTTCTGCCGACTTTCCTGTGGAAAGGGCCGCGCCGAAAGGCGCTGCGCCCTGCATACTTTATATACTATTTGTGTCTGATTTCAGGATGGGCAGCCGGAAAACCCGGCTGCCCACTTTTCACTGCCGGCACAAAGCTGACAAACATCTGCTTCTGTGCCGTTATGGAGGCACCAAGTCCTCACGTACTATTCAGCAAAACCGCTGTATTGCAGGCTTTACAGATACTGCAATACTCTACAGATACTGTAATGCTTTACATATACCGTAATGCTTTACAGATACTGTGCGTAGCCCTGGAAGGTCTCATACTGAGCCTTCAGAGCCTCGATGGTCTCCTCGATGGTCATCGGCTTAGCGGTCTGATAGGAGAAGCTCTCCACGTTTTCGACATACTCGGCATCCTTCTCATAGACTGCCTGCAGTGCATCGTTGAACTTCTGAAGAACAGCCGGATCGGTGCCCTTCTTAGCCAGGATGACGAAACGGGTATCAACGGTAACACCAGGGATGAACTCGCAGATGCAAGGCATATCCGGCTCGACTTCCATTCTGGTGGAGCAAAGGGTTGCCAGCTGCTTCAGGTCACCGTTCTCGATGTAGTCACGGTTGGAAGAATATGCTGCGAAGGTGCAGTCTACGGTTCCGTTGACGGTAGCCGGTACACGGTCTACGCCATCACCGGCATCGACGATGTTGAATTTGTATCCGGCTGCCTGCATAGCGCATGCAACAGCGTACAGGGTACCGCCCATAGCGACGCCCATGATAACCTCGTTCTCCTTTGCGTAGTCCAGGAACTCCTCCAGAGTGTCATACGGAGCATCCTTCGGAACGTACAGGGTCTCGCCGGAGTAAGCAGCGAAGATCGAGACGGGATCAAAGGCTTCGTAGTTGTAATCGGCAATGCCGGTTACGCAGTTGATGCTCAGGGAAGAGGTGTTGATGACCAGGAAATTGTACTCCGGATCGTTGGTATTCATGATCTCGTCTGCAGCCAGGGCACCGTTGGAGCCGCCCATGTTGGTAACGACGAAATTCACGCCAAGCTCTTTGCTGACAGCCTCTGCCATGTAGCGGGTGCAGACATCGGAGTCACCGCCGGAGCCGTAGCCCAGAAGGATGCCTACGTCGCCCTCAGGCCACTTGACCTCGTCAGCCATCTCGGTCTCCGCCGGCTTGTCTGCTGCCTCAGTTCCTGCTGCCTTCGTCTCGGCAGCCTTGGTCTCAGCAGCCTTGGTCTCTGCCGGTGCACTGGAGCTGGAGCCACCGTTGCCGCATGCTCCCAGGACGCTCATCGCTGCGATACCGGCAGCACCTGCGCCAACACCCTTCAGAAAGTTACGTCTTGTCATCTTCTTCATCTTCTTTTCCTCCTCTTGGTTTTTCATAGATGAATATTTTTCGTTGTTTTCGTATGTTAGGGGAAGAAGGGCTTTCCTTCTCCCATCTAATTCTCATCCAAACGTGCGATTGCCCGTTTCCTGTCACTTTTCTTCGTTCACATCCTACTGCGCCTGCTGCGCATTCTCTGCTTTTTCTTTTTCCGCCTGTTTTTTCCTCGACCGCAGGATGACAAAGACCACGACCACCGCCATCACGACGAATACATCGGCGATCGGGTGCTTGTAGATCTGGCGCGCATCGAGCACCACATACTGGGAAGCGCGGCGGAAGTTTTCCTCAAACATCGGTCCCAGGATGAATCCCAGTACAAACGGCGGCGCCGGAAGCTCGGTTTTGACCATCAGATAGCCGATCAGGCCGAAAATCATGACGGCCATGACATCGAAGGCGCGGTTCGTATTGCCAAAGGCGCCGATCGCACACATGACGACCACGACAGGCAGCAGGTAATTCCGCGGGACCTTCAGGATGCGGATAAAGGCTTTCATGCCTGCCGACTCGATGATCAGCATCATGAAGGACGAGATCATCATGGCTGCGTAAATCGCGTAGACGACATCGCCGGATTTCTGGAATACCAGAGGGCCGACCGATACGCCGTGGATCAGCAGGCCGCCGAGCAGCATGGCCGTCGCGCCGTCGCCCGGAATACCCAGGGACAAAAGCGGAACCATCGCGCCGCCGATGACGGCGTTGTTGGAGGTCTCGGAAGCGACGATACCCTCCATGCAGCCTGTGCCGTATTTCTCCGGGTCCTTGGAGCTCGTCTTCTGGACCGTGTAGGCCAGCATGCCGGCGGTACCTCCGCCGATGCCAGGCAGGATGCCGATGCCGGTTCCGATCACGGCCGAGACAAAGAAGTTTTTGAGATTGCCCACAAACTCAGCGAGCGTGAAGCCCGGCCATTTTGCCTTTTCGACCGGCAGGATCTCGACCTTTTTCGGGTGAACCGCCGTGTAGGCCGCATCCGCGATCTCGGTGATCGCATACAGACCGATCAGGACGGTCAGCAGCA
>CAMOGO010000193.1 GCA_946614075.1 uncultured Lachnospiraceae bacterium
CGATGAACATATCCGAAATAGAGGTATTCGCAGAAACCGAATAAATGACGTCCGGGATGGACGGCGGAATCATGACACCGATGCTGCCAGCCGCTGCAATCAGACCTGCCGTATAGCCAGCGCCGTATTTTTTCGACACCATCGACGGGATCATGATACCGCCGATCGCAGCCGTCGTCGCCGGCGCGGAACCGGAAACCGCCGCAAAGAACATACAGGCAATGATCGCCACCGCGCCAAAGCCGCCGACGAAATGCCCGCAGAAGGCCTCTGCCGTATTCAGCAGTCTCCTGGAGATACCGCCCTGTCCCATGATCTCACCAGCCAGGATAAAGAAAGGAACCGCCATCAGCGGGAATGAGTCAAGCGCCGTGATCATACTCTGCGAGATCAGCTGCAGCTGGTAATTACCGCTTCCGAAAAAGATACCAAGCACCGATGCTACGCCCAGGGAAATACCGACCGGGACACCGATAATCAAAGCGATTGCCAAAAAGACGAATAACAACATGCTCCTAATCCCCCTTTCCCCTTAAATGCTGTAGTCTTCCTTTTCCGCTGCCACGTCGTCCTCCTTCCGGAAATCCCGGATCTGTTTATACAGAGACTGAAGCAGGCGGAAAATAATGCAGACAAAGCCAACCGGCAGAGCCGCGTAGACATAGTACATGGGGATCTCCAGCGCCGGCGATTTACGCCCGAGCATCGCGATCGTACCTGTAGTCTGAACTCCAAGATACAGGATCAGAATAGCAAAACCGAGAAAAACCAGGTCCGCCACGATCTTCATCACCTTCTGTCCCTTCGCAGGAAGAAGATGCATCGCAGCCATGACACTGATGTGCGCATCCTTTTTGATACCAAGGGACACACCGAAATAAGCACACCAGATAAAGGAAAACCGGGTCAGCTCCTCCGTCCAGGACGGAGATTTGAGAAAGACATATCTCATAATGACCTGATAGAAAATAGAAGCCGTCATGATCGTAAGCAGCACCACGATCAGGAACTCCTCAAAATGCTCATCAAGCACTTGCAGTACCTTCTTCATTCGTACCCAGAACCTCCTTTTCGTCCGTTTACTCGTTTTGTCTATTGTGCCAGTTATTGCCACCTATCTGGTGATAAAACTTGGACATTTTTCACGAACTAACTTGTTTTATAGCATATCCCCATACCCCTGTCAATCCAAAGTAATATAATTAAAGCTATAAAACAATCCTCCTTCGCCATCCCATCAAAACGCAAAAACTGCGGAAAAGACATCAGACTTTTCCGCAGTCATCTACCTTCCGGCAGCCACGTATCTTATACAAACTTCACAGCAGTACCGTAGGCGACGATCTCCGCAGCCCCCTGCATCACCATCGAAGATCCATAACGGACCCCAACGACAGCATCCGCCCCAAGGCTCTCCGCATCCTCCACCATGCGCTTCGTCGCAATCTGACGAGCCTCATTGAGCATCTCCGTATAGCCCTTGATCTCGCCACCGACGATCGTCTTCATCCCCGCCATGAAATCACGGCCGATATTCTTGGAATGCACGATCGTGCCCTTTGCAATCCCCAGCACCTCATATTCCTTTCCCGGAATGTGATCAATAGTTACGAGCTTCATCGATTTCCCTCCTTTTTAATTCATCCATACGCTGCTTCAGCGCAATCGCCACACCTATCACCACAGCACCAAGCGGCAGAATGATCAGCACAAAACCCCAGATCGGCAGCGGGTCCACAGACTGTGCCCAGAATAAAAGACGTATCATCCCGATGATAAACGCGATCATCACCAGCGCTGCCACAATAGCACCTGTTCTTCTCTTGTTGACATCTGTTTCCTTTACTTCCACAAATCTCACGCCCCCTTCTTCGAGCTTTTTCATCTGCTCGAGGTACTCCGAAGCCCTCAGGTTTGCGGGATCATCCACCTCCCCGGCCATCCGTTCGCAGATCTCCTTCATCCTTTCGAGATCCCGGCTGCGATGTGAAAGTGCCACGATATGATCCTGCATGCATTCATCAAAGGAGATTACTCCCTCCTGCATCCGGCGGATCTGCTCGCAGGGGATGTCCAGCTGCCTGAACAGCCGGATCCTGAGGAGCTTGTCCACGTCCGCTAATGAATACTCTCGATATCCGTTCTCCGGATTTCTCTGTGGTGTGATCAAACCCTGATCCTCATAGAAACGGATATTCTTTTTGGTGATCCCCACCAGCTCTTCGACCTGATTGATCTTCATCGGTTTTCCTCTGACGCCCTCACCATAAGCCCTCCACAAAGGGGAAGGTCAAGGGTTTTTTTGAGATTTTTGAAAAAAAATATACTTTCCACCTGCTGTAATCTTCCAGATAATAGATTTTAATATATTTTCTTCCCATATATTTTACCATATCCTCCACGGCAGCAAAAGAAAAAGCTTTTCCTAACCGTCCATTCTTTTTTAGTAATATCCCTTGGGCGGCCGTGTGATCGAGTAGGAGGAGGCCTGTCCGACTCCTACTCGCCGCGCCGGCCGCCCGTTGCCGTCAGGCAACAATTACCGCTGGGCGGCCGTGTGCATAAAAGAACTGCCTTCCCAGCCGTCAGATGACAGCCGGAAAGGCAGCTTGAATGGAATTATTATTTTTACTCTTAAGCGAGGCGCTTCTCTCCTACCGCTCTTCCCGGAAGTACGGCAGGCCGAGGGAAGCCGGCGGCTGATTCTCTCTCTTGTTCCTCATGCTAGTGATGATCAGGACGAGGATCGTGACAACGTAAGGGAGCATCTTGTAGATTTCCTTGATTGCCAGGTTCATGCCGGTCGGAATGTAAAGATACAGGATATACAGTCCGCCGAAAAGGATCGAGGAAAATACGCCGACATTCGGACGCCAGATGGTGAAGATTACCAGGGCAATCGCCAGCCATCCTCTGTCGCCGAAGGCATCGTTTGACCATACGCCGCTCGCGTAGTCCATGACGTAGTAGAGGCCGCCAAGTCCGGCGATCATGCTGCCGATGCAGGTAGCAAAGTATTTATACCGGTTGACGTTGATGCCGGCGGCATCTGCGGTCGCCGGGCTCTCGCCGACAGCGCGAAGGTGCAGGCCGACGCGGGTCTTTTTCAGGACGTAGGACACCGCAAAGGAGATAATGACCGCCAGGTAGGCCAGGAAGCCATAGGAAAGGAAAATCTTTCCAAACCAGCCAAGCTCGGCTGCGATGGGCAGCGACTTGGAAAAGCAAGCGCTGGTCGCGGACAGGGCGATCGAGGGGACCTCGGAGCCGGAGAGCTTGATCAGGGAACCGCCGAAGAAATTGCCAAAGCCTACGCCAAAGGTGGTCAGGGCCAGACCGGTGACGTTCTGATTGGCACGGAGGGTAACCGTGAGGAAGCAGTAAATCAGTCCTGCAAACAGGGAACCCAGAAGGCAGCAGACCATCGGGATCAGAATGGCGAGGAAGCCATTGATATTTGCTGCAGAGTCCAGGGACTGCTCATAGAAGAAGGACCCGATGACGCCGCTGATGGCGCCCATGTACATGACGCCGGGGATACCAAGGTTTAAGTTGCCGGATTTCTCGGTCAGAGTCTCGCCGGTGCTTCCAAGCATCAGCGGGATGGCCTGCGCTACGGCACGCGGGATAAAGGTTACAAAATCAAACATTTACGCTTCCTCCTTTCCCGCACCCTTGGTGAACTGGATCTTGTAATTGATGAAAAATTCGCTTCCGATGATGAAGAACAGGATGATGCCGGTCAGAATATCCGCGAAGGATTTATTCAGACTGAAAGCAGTGGAGATTTCTCCGGCGCCTCTCTGCAGGAATACCAGAAGTCCGCTGGTGAAGATCATCCAGACCGGGTTGAATTTGGCAAGCCAGGAGACCATGACCGCGGTGAAGCCGCGGCCGCCGGCCAGGGATGTCGTCAGGGTATGCTCGGTGCAGCCGCCCAGGATCAG
>CAMOGO010000194.1 GCA_946614075.1 uncultured Lachnospiraceae bacterium
TGCAGGCGGACCGGATCATCGCGATCGAGGATGGTAAGATCACGCGGGATGAGCGCATCCGGGGAGGGGCACGATGAATATACTGCATCGGTTTACCAGGAAATCCCTGAAGGAAAACCGCTCCCGTACCATCGTGACCATCATCGGCATCGTGCTTTCCATGGCCCTTTTTACGGCGGTGATCGAGGGAGCTTACAGCGGACAGCAGTTTCTGGTGCGAAGCGTCATAGAGCAGGAGGGAAGCTGGCTGCTCTATGAGTCAGGGCTTACCAAGGATGAGGCGGATGCGATCCGGACCCTGGACGGCGTCGCAGACAGCGCCTCATGGCAGGAGGTCGGCTGGGGAGAGAGCGGCAGTTCCAATGAATTCAAGCCGTATCTGCGGGTCGTGTCCGTGCAGCCGGATATCGGGGAGCTTCTGGCCATCCATCTGATTGCCGGACGGATGCCCGAGAAGGAGGGAGAAATCCTGCTTCCGACCCATCTTGCCTCAAACGGAGACGTCCGGTATCAGGAGGGCGAGGAGCTTGTCGTTTCCCTGGGTCAGCGTGTCTTAAAGGAGACGGGGGAAGAGCTTCCCGCTGAAGTAGGGTACATGTGCAGTGAGACGGAGACCTTTGAGGAGATCACAGACGCCAGGGAGTATCATTTCACGGTGGTCGGCTTTTATAGTCGCTTGGATGTCAGCGTGGAAAAGTATGAGTGCCCCGGATATACGGCATTGACCTGCGCAGGGGGAAGGGGTGCCTATACCACCTTTTACACCCTGAAGCATCCGGAGAGCCTTAAAAAATGGGTGGAGAATCATGAGGCTTTTGGCAGCCGGGAGGTACACGATGATCTGCGCCGCTTTTATGGTGTGCTGAGTACCGACAGCTATATGATGGTTCTGTACGGCTTTGCTGCGGTGTTGGTTTTCCTGATCTCCTTCGGATCGATTTCTCTGATCTATAATTCCTTCTCGATCTCTGTGAGTGAGAGGACGAGGCAGTTTGGCATTTTAAAAAGCGTCGGAGCGACGAACCGTCAGATCCGGTCGAGTGTGTATTACGAGGCACTCGTTCTGGCTGGGATCGGTATTCCCATCGGTCTTCTGGCAGGATGTGCCGGGATCGGGATCACCCTGTACCTTCTGCGGGATGCCTTTACGAATGTGTTCTATGCCGGAAGCACCACGCAGATGCGGCTGGTGCTGCACCCCGTGGCGCTTCTGATCGCGGCAGCGGTCTGCCTCGTGACGACCCTGATTTCCGCATCCATCCCGGCGCGCCGGGCGATCCGGATCTCGCCGATCGACGCCATCCGTCAGCGCGATGATGTGAAGCTTACGAGACGAGAGGTGAAGACCAGCCCTTTGACACAGAAGCTGTTTGGCTTTGAGGGCACCATGGCGGCAAAGAATTTCCGACGGAACAGAAGAAGCTACCGGAGTACGGTCGTATCCCTTTTCTTAAGCATCGTCCTGTTCATATCGGCGTCCAGCTTCTGCGCGTACCTGACCGATGCGGTGGGAACGGCGACCGGTGTAACAGGCGAGACGCCGGACATTACCTATCTTCTGTTTTCGGATGAGAATCATACGCCGGATGAGGTCATGGATACTCTTACGGGTGTCGGGGGACTGAAGTCGTCCATGTATATGGAGACCAAGGGAGAAAGATATCTTCTTCCGCAGGATGCGGTAAGCCCGGATTTTCTGGAGTACGAGAAGGAAAACGGGCATATCATGCTGAATGACATGGCAGAAGAGTATGGCATTGTCGCGTTTCTGGACGATTCGTTTTTCCGGGAGTTCTGCCAGGCGAACGGGCTGGCTGTGGAGGACTATTTTGACCGGGAGAATCCACGGGCCATCCTGCTCAACCAGATCAAAAACTGGATCTATACGGAAGACGGGAGCAAGATCGTCACTTATCCGTTTCTGGATGAGAGCGCAATTCCCTGTGAGATATCGGTAGGAGATCTGGGCCAGGATCCGGGTGAGATGCCTGAAATCATTGGTACCTATGCAGTAGGGGGTATCGTGACAAAACCGTTTTATGGGCAAGAGTCTGGCATTACTTTGTATTATCCGCGCAGCATGAAGGAACGGGTGCTCCGGGATGGGGATGAGGAGGATCTTTCGGCAAACTTCTATTTCCAGACCACAAACCATGCCAAAGCTTATGAGGATATGAAAAAAGCCCTGATCGCGGCAGGGATGGAGACTTCTTCGCTATATGACCGGACGGCGGATGAGGAGGCGACCAGAATGCTGGTCATGGTGGTGAATGTCTTTTCCTATGGCTTTATCATTATCATCTCGTTGATCGCGATGGCCAATATTTTCAACACGATCTCCACCAGTGTGATGCTCAGGCGCAGGGAATTCGCCATGCTGCGGTCCATCGGCATGGGGAACAAGGGCTTTCGAAGGATGATGACCTACGAATGCCTGATCTATGGCCTGAAGGGGATCGCCTGGGGCCTTCCGGCCTCGATTGCAATGACCTTTGTCATCTGGCGGATCGCGGAGATCGGGGATGAGCGCAGCTTCTATATTCCGTGGTACAGTGTGGCTATAGCGGTGGGCAGCGTGTTCCTGGTGGTATTCATCACCACCCTCTACGCGATGAAGAAGCTGGCGAAGGAAAACACGGTGGATGCTTTGAAAAATGAGAATTTGTAGGCTGTCAGGCACAGCTTGGAAAAACTCCAAAGTGGGGGAAATCCGTATCTTGTTGTCGGCGAAGGTTTAAGACACAAGATATGGAAAAACCGAAAAACTTACGGGAATCCGATGGAATCTGCATCGGATTCCCTAGTTTTTTTTGTGAAAAAAGTGAAAAAAACATGAACTAAATTCGGAAAAGGCTATTGCATTTTCCCGAATTTCCCTTTAGAATATGTGACAGGTGGTAAAAAGTGTCTTTTTGTGGTTTAAAGTGGTAGGTCAGTCACATGTTCATGGGGGAATATAATCATTCAGTTGATAATAAAGGCAGACTGATCGTCCCTGCTAAGTTTCGCGAGCAGCTGGGCGAGGGGTTTGTCGTGACCAAGGGCATGGACCACTGCCTCTGGCTTTTTGCCGCGCCTGAGTGGCAGAAGCTTGTCGACAAAATCCAGGCGCTCCCTGTCACCAGCACCAATGGACGCAACGTCAGCCGTTTCTTCCTGGCTGGCGCCACCGAGTGCGAGGTAGACAAGCAGGGGCGTATTCTGATTCCCGCACCGCTCCGGAAGCACGCGAACCTGGACAAGGATGTCGCGCTGGTCGGCGTCGGAAACCGCATCGAGATCTGGGACCAGGATGCCTGGATGAATGCCAGCGACATCGACCTTGACTCCATGACGGAGGAACTGGAGGGACTGGGAATCTGATGAAGGATGATATTCCATTCATTCCGGCTCCGGAGGAGACGGATAACTCACCACTTGATATGGAAGCTGCGGATGTGGACTTCCATCATGTATCGGTGCTCCTTAATGAGGCAGTCGATGGACTGGCTGTCCGTCCGGATGGGATTTATGTGGACGGGACGATGGGAGGCGCAGGTCATGGCCGTGAGATCTGCAGGAGGCTGTCCGATAAAGGACGCTACATTGGGATCGACCAGGACGAGGCCGCGATCGAGGCAGCGACGGAGAATCTGAAAGAGTTTTCCGACCGCGTGACGATCGTCAGGAGCAATTACGAGAACTTTTTGAATATTATACACGATAATGGTATCCAAAGTGTAGACGGAATCTTGCTGGATTTAGGAGTTTCTTCCTATCAGCTGGACCACGGTGAGAGAGGCTTTTCCTACCGGGTCGATGCTCCGCTCGACATGAGGATGGACCAGAGAGGGGATCTTGACGCGAGGACGATCGTGAATGAATACTCTGAGCAGGAGATCTACCGGATCATCCGGGACTACGGGGAGGATCGCTTTGCGAAGAACATCGCGAAGCATATCTG
>CAMOGO010000195.1 GCA_946614075.1 uncultured Lachnospiraceae bacterium
ACTCTCCTTTTTCTTTTTGCTGTTCCCTGTTTAAATTTTCTTAAAATCGCACGTCAAAAAAACCACAACCTTACCCCCTTTCTGGTTGACACTACCCAGTATAAGAAGTAAAATCTTAATAGCTATGTATTTTGGGGCATTCTGACTATGCTTGGAAAAACAGGCAAATAAGTGAGGAGGATTCGTATGAGTTACACAATCCCGATTGGACCCTACCATCCGGCACTCGAGGAACCGGTACACGCCAGACTGATCACGGACGGCGAGATGATTACCGATGCAGAGGTGTTCGTAGGCTACAATCACAGAGGCATTGAGAAAATCGCAACGGAACGGAACTTCATCCAGACAGGGGTTCTCGTAGAGCGTGTCTGCGGTATCTGCTCCCATTCGCACACGCTCGCATACAATATGGCTATCGAGCATATCGCCGGTATGGAGGTTCCGAAGAGAGGTCAGTACATCCGTGATATCGTGGAGGAGCTGGAGAGACTTCATTCTCATCTGCTCTGGATCGGCATCGCGTTGCACGTGATCGGACACGACAGTTTGTTCATGCAGACCTGGAATTACCGTGAGGTCGTCATGGACACCCTGGAGGCCATCTCCGGCAACCGTGTCAATTATGCCATCAACATCGTCGGCGGAGTCCGCCGCGACCTGGATGATGATCACAGACGTATCGTCCTGGACTGCTGTGACAAGCTGATCCCTCATATGGATCATCTGAAGGATCTGCTCCTGACGGACAAGACCGTCGCTGCCCGTACCAAGGGTGTCGGCATTCTGACGACAGAGGATGCGATCCGTCTTGGCGCAGTAGGACCTCACGCGAGAGCGTCAGGTGTCAGCGTCGACGTACGTCGTGATGCACCGTATTCCTCTTATGAGGATTTCGAGTTCGATGTTCCGGTCGTCGATTCCTGCGATGTTTTCGCACGTGTTGTCGTCCGTGTCCTGGAGTGCTATGAGAGTATCAAGATCATCCGCCAGGCGATCGAGAATCTCCCGGAGGGCCCGATCAATCTGGGCATCAAGCTTCCGAGAGTTCCTGCCGGTGAGTTTGTCGCTCGTCATGAGGCACCCAGAGGCCAGCTGATCCATAAGGTCATTACGGACGGCGGACAGACGAATTACCGCCTGAGCATCCATGTACCTACGTACAAAAATGCCCCGACAATCCCCGTGATGCTCCGCGGCAATACTGTGGCCGATGCTGGTCTGATCGTAGCTTCCATCGACCCTTGCTTCTCCTGCCTGGATCGTTAGTCCATGCATGAGATGGCCATTACGGAGAGTATCCGCGATATCGCCGTGAACGTCGCCAGGGAGCATGGGGGCGTGCATGTGAGTAAGATACGGATCCGGATGGGAGAGTATTCCGGCGTCGTACCTCAGCTGATTCAGGAGTATTTCAATATCGCCAGCCGCGGCACACTGGCCGAGAATGCGAAGCTTGAGATTATCCGGGTTCCTGTCACGATGCGGTGCAGGGCCTGCGGCTTTGAGGGAGAGATCGACAAGCTGAAGATTCGCTGTCCCGAATGCGGGGGGAACGATCTGAAGCTTTTGACCGGACGGGAGTTTTACGTAGAAAGCTTAGAGGTAGACGACACAAATGGAAATTAAGGTAGTCAAGCAGATCATGGAATGGAATGAGGATGTCAGCGATTCCATTAAAAAAGATCTGAAGGAAAAAAAGGTATGCCTGATCAATGTGATGGGCTCACCGGGTGCCGGAAAGACCAGCCTGATCGTTAAGCTGATCAAGGATCTTTCCTCGAAATACCGCTTTGGTGTCATCGAGGGAGATATCGCCGGCGAGATCGATGCGGTGACGATCGATCAGCTGGGGATCCCGGTCGTGCAGCTTCACACGGATGGGGCATGCCATATCGAGGCGATGTCCATCGAGCATATTCTGCCGATGTTTTCCCTCCCGGATCTGGACGTCATTTTTGTCGAGAATATCGGCAATCTGGTCTGTCCGGCGGAGTTCAACATCGGAGAAAATTTCCGGATTTC
Source organism: uncultured Lachnospiraceae bacterium (assembly GCA_946614075.1). The sequence goes on from CAMOGO010000195.1 coordinate 2,026, forward strand.
GATCCTGAGCGTGCCGGAGGGAGATGACAAGGTCGTGAAATATCCCCTCATGTTCGCCACGACGGACGCGCTTCTGATCAACAAATATGACATGAAGCAGTATTTTGATTTTGACGATGTCCGGGTAGAGACGGATGGCGTCAATATCAACCCGCACCTTTCCACCTTCCGGGTTTCTTCGAGAACGGGAGACGGCTTTGCCGAGTTCGAGAAGTGGCTCGAGGCCAGGATTGATCAGGAATTAAAGGCTGAGTAAGCCATATAAAAACTTTTAACAAAGGAGGGAACTGGTTTGCAGAACAAGAATTATGCGGCTGTGCTTTGGACAGCTCTGTTTTGCTTCATCTTCTGGACGCTTCTTACCTGCTCCTTCAACGCGAGAGACGTGATTCTCGGCATCATTTTCAGTATCCTTGTTGCGGTTTTCTGCTCAAGGTTCTGGGTGCACGAGGGCGGCGTACAGGTCTGGAACCCGATTCGGCTTATCATCATGGCTGTCTACAGCTGCGGTGTACTGCTGGTCGAGATGATCAAGGCCAACATTGACGTCGCGTTCCGCGTGTTTGAGAAGGATATGAAGGTGAATCCAGGTATCGTCAAGATCCCGGTAGAGGATCTCGACAGCGAATATGGAAAGGCCATGCTTGCCAATTCCATCACGCTTACCCCTGGTACCATTACGATGGATATCGTGGAGGAAGAGGATGAGAAGACCTTCTACTATATTCACTGGATTGATGTAAAGAGCAGAGACCCCAAGGAAGCTGCGGATATTATTAAGGGTTCCATGGAGCCCTGGATCAGGAGGATATGGCAATGATTGAGCTTGTGATCTTCGCGGTTCTCTACAGCGGACTTGCCGTCGCACTGCTGTATCGCGTTTTCAAGGGACCGACAGTCGCTGACCGGATGACGGCCGCCGACGCACTGGATACCCTTACGGTTTCTGTGCTGATTCTGGTGTCCTTATACACCGGCAGAGGCATTTATCTTGACATTGCGATTGTCATCGCACTGTTTGGTTTCATCGGCACGGTATTTGTGGCCAGATATCTGGAGGGTAAATTATGATACGTCTGATTATAGATATCTGTCTGATTGTTGCTGTTATATTCGCTTTGGCAGGAACCTTAGGCATCCTGCGTATGCCTGATGTTTTCTGCAGACTGCAGGCCAGCACCTGCATTCCTACGCTGGGAACGATCTTCGTAGTGATCGCCGGTATCTTTTATGCGGCTAAGACCGGTATGGATATGAGCATTGTCCTGCGGATCCTGTTCCTGGGTGCTTTCGTACTCCTGACGAACCCGATTTCCAACCACGCACTTTTAAAGGGCGCTTATAAAAATGGGGATCTGCCGGAGACGAAGCTCACCTGCGACGACTATCGCGATGACGAGGCCGGCCAGACCGAGGAAGTGGTGATGGCGGCATGCGAGGAGGTGTCCGTGGATGAGTAGTTGGGTATGGATTTTAAATACTGTTGTGATTGCCGGTATTATCGCATCGGCGATTCTGACAGTCAGAGCCAGAAAGATGATCAATGCGGTTATCTGCCTCGCTGCGACTGGATCATTTGTGTCTGTTGAGTTTATCATGCTGCAGGCACCGGATGTTGCTATCGCTGAGGCAGCTGTCGGCGCTGTACTGTCGACGATCCTGTACATCATCGCACTGAGAAGAACGAAGGAGGATGGCGACTATGAAGATGAAAGCGAAGAATAGTCACTATATCATGATGATGGCCTCTTTGGCAGTTCTTTGTCTGGTCTCTCTGTATACGGTCACGGTCATGCTCAGGCAGCCCGTCACCTACGATGGGAAAGCAGAGGATGTAGTAGCCCTCATGGAGGATCCTTCCTCCTATACCGATGAGGCAGATGGCGCAGCGGCTGTCATTGTAA
>CAMOGO010000196.1 GCA_946614075.1 uncultured Lachnospiraceae bacterium
CGATCATGAGCACGATCCGGACCAGACTGTAAAGCTGCCTCGCGCAGAATTCCTTGATCATATTGACGTCGCTGGTGCAGCGCTGGATGATGTCGCCCGCCGGATGGTCCTGATGCCAGGACAGCGGCAGCCCCGCGATATGGCGGTACAGGCGGTCGCGCATCGTCTTGATCATCGTCTCGCCGCCCTTGGTGTTTTCCAGGGTGGACAGATACCGGCATCCCGCGCCAAGCGCCGCCAGAACGACGACCGTCACAAATACGACCCCCAGGTGCTCCTTGAGCCACGCGGTCCCGCCGACACTCTCGATCAGTCTGACCGCCGGCCCCGGCAGATTCAATGGCTCATCGCCAATGCAGGAATCGATCGTCGTACGGGCAACCTGCGGAATCAGCATGTCACAAAGTGTCATGCCTAGAAGAGCCGTCATGCCCGCAAAAAAATAACGCTTGCTGCCATCCAGAAAGGACCAGAACAAGCGTCTCTCTTTTCTCTTCTGTTCTTTTGTCTTCCGTTCCATTCTATTTCCTTCTATCTATCATGGTTGAAAACAAGACAGAGACCCGTCTCCTGTCCTGCTTTGTTTTTCATCCACTATACCAGAAGTTTACGGATTTTCCAACCACCTATGGTGCTTTTCCTGTATACCTCTCGTATACAGTGTGACAGAGGTGACAACGGGGACGGGTGACAAGGGGGACGGTTCTCAGTGTCACCGCGGTGACACTGAGAACCGTCCCCGTTGTCACCCGTCCCCGTTGTCACCCTGAGAACCGTCCCCGTTGTCACCGCTATTGATACTCGGGTCTTTCTTTTAGTTCGTCGAAGCGTTCTTTTGTCATCAGGGCGTCTTCTGTGAGGCCGTCCAGCTTGACGATGTAGGTCCAGCGACCGTAGGGCTCGATGCTTTTGATCCGCGACACACGGATGATGTACGACCGGTGGCACTGCCAGAAATCCGGATCCGTCAGCTTCTCACGGATCTCGCCCAAGGAGCGCGAGGTCTCGTAGACCTCTTTTTCCGTGTAAATCTTCGTGGAGGTCTTCTCATGGGAAACCATAATGATATCCTCGATGCCGACGACGGAGATGCTTTCGCGGCCTTTCAGCATCAGGACCTTCCGCTCATTTTTGCGGCTGATCCGGGACAGGGTATGCCGGATCCGCTCGATATCAAAGGGCTTCACGAGGTAGTCGAAGGCATACAGCTCAAAGGCGCTTGGCATGTACTCCGCGTAGGCTGTTGCAAAGATGAGGACAACGTCCGGGTTCTGCTTCAGCATCGCCTTGGCGCAGTCGATCCCGCTGTCGCCGTTTAAGTCGATGTCCATGAAGACGACATCCGGCTTTTTCTCCGGGAAAGCGGCCAGGGCCTGCGATGCGCTTTCGCATTCCGCTACGACCTCAAAGTCTTCTGTTTTCTCGATGACCCGCCTCAGGATCAGGCGGATATACGGCTCGTCATCCACCAGCATACACGTTAACTTCATCTCTACCTCCCGGAAAGACAATGGGACGGTTCTCTGTCTTTGCCCTGTCTTTTCTATACAGCAAGACAGAGAACCGCCCCCACTCTTTTGAGAACCGTCCCCTGTCTTATCTGTCTTATCTTAACGAAAATGAGTCAAAAGACCCGTCCCCATGACTCATGGCTTAGCGATGGGCGGCTTTCTGGTGCCGTTTGCGGCACATGGGCTGCCCGAGGATCTCGGACCACACGACAGCCTCTCTCAGCTTCTCCGGGCTGACCTCCTCCTTGATCATGGAAGCTACCGCCGAACCGGCTGAGAGCTGGTTTCCGGATAAGGACTGAAGCCCTGACAGATTCTGGGTGCGCCGTAAGGCTCCTGCAAGGGCCGCGCCTTCGCACGTATCTCTTCCGGAGCCGGTCCGGTGCGGGCTGTGAGCGCCTGAGGTGCTGTCCTGCCTTGCCTTACCGGATTTGGAAAGAGCCTCTCTGGCTCTTTCCGCTGCCATTTTATTGCGGACAGAGGAAGCTTTCTGTGCGGAGCTTGGCTGCTGTTTCGCAGCGGTCTCCCTGTATACAATTTCCTTGCTGCTTTCTCGGCTTTCCCAGGAAGGCTGGGCGGACTGCTCAGCCTCCGCCTGCTTTTTCTTCTTACCATTGCCGGAGAAGGTAACCACGAGACCTGCGATCGCGATCAAAACGGGGACAAAATCAAGAATACTTTCCAGATCCAATATTAACCCCCCTTTCCATGAACTATTCCATGAAATGTTCTATGAAATGTTCCATGAACTATTCCACGAAGTCTTCCATGAAATCCTTCATGAAAGATTGCTGCGCTTTAGCTCTCGGAATTGTTGTCTCCGATGCGGGTGTTCTTCGGGCTGTCGCCTGCGATCTCCTCGCGCATTCTGGTGTCAGCCTTGATGTTCTGCATATCATAGTAATCCATGATACCAAGCTTGCCCTCACGCAGTGCATAAGCCAGAGCCTTCGGAACCTCGGCCTCTGCCTCGACGACGTAGGCGCGCATCTCCTGCTCCTTGGCGACTGCCATGGCGCGGCGCTCCTCGGCCTTTGCCTGGGCGATGTTCTTGTCGGCCTCGGCCTGCAGGCTCTGCAGCTGGGCGCCGATGTTGCGGCCGACATCGATGTCAGCGATATCGATGGAAAGGATCTCAAAAGCGGTACCGGAGTCAAGACCCTTGCTCAGGACCAGCTTGGAAATGTCATCCGGGTTCTCCAGGACATCCTTGTGGGAGTCGGAGGAACCAACCGTGGTGACGATACCCTCGCCGACACGGGCGAGAATGGTGGACTCGCCGGCACCACCGACGAGGCGCTCCAGATTGGTACGGACCGTGACTCTGGCCTTGACCAGAAGCTCGATACCGTTCTTTGCGACAGCGGAGATATTGTCCGTCTCGATGACCTTCGGGTTGACGCTCATCTTGACTGCTTCCAGGACGTTACGTCCGGCCAGGTCGATGGCGGCTGCCTTTTCAAAGGAAAGCTCGATGCCTGCACGCTCGGAAGCGATCAGGGCATCTACGACGCGGTCGACGTTACCGCCGGCCAGGTAGTGAGCCTCAAGCTCATTGACATTCAGCTGAAGACCGGCCTTGGTAGCCTTGATCAGTGGCATGATGATCTTGTTCGGGCGAACACGGCGCAGTCTCATACCAACCAGGTTGAAAATGCTGACCTTGACACCGGATGACAGTGCGGAGATCCAAAGACCTACCGGCACAAAGGTGAAGAACAGGATCAAGAACAGAACGATAATAGCGATAATAGCGTATTGCATAATGTACCCTCCTTACTTCTCCGGGATTTCCCGGGCGACCAGCGACGAATTCCGTACGCCGGTGATTTTCACTTTCTTTCCTCTCAGAATATAGGGTCCCTCCGAGACAACATCCAGAAGAAGATCATCTATATTCACCTTGCCAGCCGGACGAAGGTCCGTCACGGCAGTTCCCTCACGGCCTACCATGAACTCCAGATCCTTGGTGCTGATAAAACCGCTCTCCTTATCCAGCTTCTCCTTCAGGATGATCGGAGATTTGATTTTTCCATGTGCCAATAGACTCAGGATGATGACGATAAATACGGCCATCAGGATGACCATGATAACGATCAGCTTCAGCGCCTGTACCCATGTATGAGTCGTCAGGGCTATTCCCACGACCAGGCAGCTGATGCCCATGATGCCGGGGGCGCCGAAGCCGGGAACCACCGCCTCGATTCCGATAAAGAAAAAGGCAAGAATCAGAAGCACGATTCCCAGAATTTCAAAGCCTGTCAAGTCACTCACCTCCTTGTTACCGTCATTCTATCGCATCAAGAATTTTTGAAAAGAGGTAATCCCCGAATCATACATTTTCGCGGATGAAATGACAGAAAAGGCCTGTTTACGGCGTCTTGCGCGAGGTGATTTTGCAGTTTTTCTGCGGT
>CAMOGO010000197.1 GCA_946614075.1 uncultured Lachnospiraceae bacterium
TACCGCCTGAGAGGCACCTTCCTCCAGGCAGACGGCACCCCCACAGGAAGCGAAAATGTACTTGCCTACCTGAATGTTTACGGAGGTGCATCAACCCACTGTATTTTCAGCATCCGCTACGCGAGTGAATATCCGAGGACTACAAAGTAAACAAAAAAAGACTGGGCTGTCGCATGAGCGACAGCCCAGTTTGATTCGGTCAGGGTGTCTGCAGCTGAAAATACAGGTGCGTCGACGGCAGGATTGGCAGCACTTGCCGAGGCATTTCCCGAAGCTTCTCCGGCAGCATTCCTGGAGGCCTGTACGGAGGTCTCCTGCCCTGGAGGTGTTTCGATGGATCCGCTCCCGCGTCCGGCAAAGAGCAGGACGCTGATAATCATGGTAAAAAGCAGGACAGTGAGCCGGCCTGCGCGGCATGGGATAAATACTTTTTTCACGCGGGTATCATAGCACCAGATTTACGATGAAACAAGGGAATTTGACCGCTCATCCTTTATAAATTTTTTGCAACATATACAAAATAATTATGCCATTGAAATCTCCATACAATCGGTATATAGTAAAAATAGTTCACAGACGTTTTACTGCGTGAATAGAAATTACCAAAATGGACATTCTGGAATAACCCAGAAACCAAAAGGGGAAGAAAAAGGAGGGGTGTAACATGGAAGAAAACAAAACAATGGAAAAACGCTACGGGCTTCCGACCGCGATATCGATGGTCATCGGTATCGTCATCGGCTCGGGTGTCTTCATCAAGGGCGGCAAGGTCCTTGCGCTGACAAACGGCAACATGATGCAGGGCGTCTTGGTTGTTGCGATTGTCGGCGTCATCTGCATTATCTGCTCGCTGGTCTTTGCGGAGCTGGGCTCCAAATTTGAAAAAGTCAACGGCGTCGTGGACTATGCAGAGGTCGCCTTGGGCGAGAAGTATGCGTACTATGTAGGCTGGTTCATGACAACCATTTACTACCCGTGCCTTGCGGCCATGCTGTCATTCTTCTCGGCCGTCTTTTTCTGCGAGCTGTGCGGGATTCCGGCGATGGATTTCTTTGTCACCGGTACGGTCAGCTCGGAGGCTTTAGGCCTTGGCGCGGGATTCCTGATGCTGGGATACGGTATCAACATGCTGAGCCCGAAGCTTGCCGGCAAACTGCAGGTCAGCATGACCGTCATCAAGCTGGTCCCCCTGATCCTGATGGCGGTCATCGGTATCGTGGTAGGCCTCAGCAATGGCACCACGGCACGCGTGCTCGACTATGTCAATACCGCTGAGTATGCTTCCGCAACGGCCGGCAAATCCGCCTTCGGCGGTGTTTTCTCCGGCGTCGCTTCCTTCGCATTTGCCTACGAAGGTTGGATCATCGCAACCTCCATCAACTCAGAGCTGAAGGATGCCAAGAGAAATCTGCCGATCGCACTGATCTGCGGATCCCTCTTCTGCACCATTCTGTACTGCCTGTACATTTTCTCGATGAGCTCCGTCGGCGATGTACAGACCATCATCGGTACTTGGCCTCTCGGCGAGGCACTGCCGCGGATCGCATTCTCCAATATCTTCGGAAATGTGATTGGAACGATCGTCTACGCCTTCATCACGGTCGGCTGCCTTGGCGTCATGAACGGCCTGATCATGGGATCCTGCCGAGGCCTGTACGCTCTTTCGGCCCGTAATATGGGCCCGGCTCCGGAGTTCTTCGGAGACATCGACCATCAGAACAAATTCGTCATCAAATCGGCTATCTTCGGCATGATCATGGGCGGCTTCTGGTACGCCTGGACGTCGGTCCTGTGGATGTACGGCCCGGACTTCATGGGCGGCCTGCACGACTGCCAGTGGATCGCATGGGAGCCAGATGAGATTTCGATCATCAACCTGTATGGCATGTACATCCCGATGTTCATCGCCATCATGGTTAAATGCAAAGACTTCGGCACCTTCCGGCGCTATGTCCTGCCGGCTTTAGGCGTCGCCTGCTGCCTGTTCATGTGCTATTGCTGCTGGGTCGGCAAGGGCTATCAGCAGGTATTCGGATACCTCATCTTCCTGGCCATCGTACTGTTCATCGGATTCCTCTTCCGGAAGAAGAAAGGGGCATAAAAGAGAAATGGCATAAAGGATCAAAAACGCTGCCGCATTTTTACAGTGCGGCAGCGCTTTTTTTCAAAGGTTTTTACGAGGGCAGTTTGATCTTGGCGTAGCCATCCACCACGATCACATCATCCTGGTTTCGGACGATGGTGTCACAGATGGCCACATTTCTTTCACCGATTTCACGGATGGTGACGGTGGCGGTGATGGTATCGTTGATATACACGGGCCTTACGAAGGTGCTTTTCTGCTCCATGTAGATCGTGCCCGGGCCGGGAAGATACATGGCCAGGACGGTCGAAACAAAGGAGCTCACCAGGGCACCGTGGACGACACGGGCCTTGAAACGGGATTTTGCGGCTTCGACCGCGTTGACATGAAGCGGATTGAAATCTCCGACAATGCCTGCGAACTGATAGACATCCGCCTCGGAAATCGTTTTGCTGAAGCTGGCGCTGTCACCGACCTTAAATTCCTTCATACTGATTACCTCTTTTCCTCACACTGCAGATACTGCTTTTCGAGCTCCAGAAGATCTGTCTTCCGATCTTTGATCCTCTTACAGGGGATTCCGACGTAGACGCCCCATTTTTCCAGGCTCTTGCTGACCAAGGACATGCTTCCGACGGAGGAACCTTCCCCAATCTCCACACCGGGCATGACGCTGACGCCGGTACCTAGAATGACATGCCTTCCGAGTACGACACGCCCTCCGAGGATATGGCGGAATTCATCCGGCACCGTAGGATTGGTGAGGGCAGCACCGGAATAATCGTCGGAGGCAGCGTAGATCACGCATCGGGATGACAATCCGGAAAAATCCTCCATGACGATACCGTATTCGCCGCCGAATAGTCCGCAGAAGGCTGCGATATGAACATTTCTGCCCAGGGTAATGTTTCCGCTGATGACGCAGAAATCATCGATCCGGACATCATCTCCGATCCGGATATTCCCAGCCCCGTAGATGGAGGTCTTGCGGCTTAAAAGGACATTTTTTCCAAGGCTTGCAAACCCAATTCCTTCAAGCTCCTCCTGTGAATAAAAACTGGTCATTTTCCTCTCCTTTGCAAAGAACGAATACCGATCCGGCATCCGTAAAAAAGCCGGCACGGTTTTAGGCCATGCGGCAGGTATGGGATCATATTAGCAGTATCTATTGTTTTGTTCAAGGGAAACATCAGCGAAGGAAACCGCAGGCGTTTTATATAGAGATTTGAAAGAGCACGCAAAAGCGGGATTGAGGGAAGGGCGTGCTTGTGATATACTTTAGCTTGTATATGCAGTTTGGAGAGAAAACGATATTATTATGATCCGGGAGGATATGGTCAATGGGAGTCAATAGGGAAGAAGTCAGGGTTTATTTCGATCTGGACGGTGTCATGGCGGATTTCGACAGAGGTGTAAGAGAGCTTTGCGGCGCGGAGCCGGTGGACCAGTCCTGCGCGACCAAGGAGCAGGAGACCGCTCTGTGGGATGCCGTGCGAAAGGTCGATCATTTCTATGACAAGCTGGAGCTCTTGCCCGGGGCCAAGGAGATGTTTGACACCGTGTACGAGATGTACGGTGACCGGGTCGAGATCCTGTCCGGCATTCCGAAGCCTCACCGGAAGATCGCCTTTGCCGGCGAGGATAAGACGGCATGGGTTCACCGCGTGCTGAATCCGGACATCAAGGTCAATATCGTCTTCAAGGAAGAAAAGCTCCAGAAAAGCCATGGCCCGGAGGACATCCTGATCGACGACCTGGCCAGAAACATCAACGACTGGAATGAGAAGGGCGGAAACGGGATCCTTCACCGAAGCGTCGAGGGGACGATGGCACGGCT
>CAMOGO010000198.1 GCA_946614075.1 uncultured Lachnospiraceae bacterium
TGGAAGCCTCAGTCAATCCGGCGCAGCCGACCCGCTACCGGAACCGCTACATCCGCATGGCCAGCGAGTACATCCTGAACCACTACCAGGAGCCCGGGCTTTGCGTGCAGGACATCGCACAGGCACTCGGCATCAGCGATGGCTACCTGAGCCACACCTTTAAAAAGGAAACCGGGAAGACGATGGTTTCTTTTATCACCGGCACGCGAATGCAGAAGGCCGGCGAGCTGCTCCTCAGCTGCCGTTACAAGGTGTACGAGGTGGCGGAGATGGTCGGGTATCGCGACATCAATTATTTCAGCGCGACGTTCAAAAAGGTCATGGGCTGCAGCCCGATGGAGTATATGGAGAGGCATGCGTGATGAAGATTCTGTGCTATGGCGACTCGAATACCTACGGCTATGATCCGCGGGATGGCGGGGATCTGGACTACCGCTACCCGAAGGCGGACCGTTGGACCGGCATCCTGGAGGAGAGGTACGGCTTTGAGGTCGTAAACGAGGGGGAAAACGGGCGGACGATCCCGGGAAACCGCTACGCGTTGGCCGCGCTGAAGGAGACTCTGCGGCGAAATCAGGATGCGGACGCAGTGACGGTGATGCTGGGGAGCAATGACCTGCTGATCGGGTATCCGATGATGACGGCCAAGGAGATCGCCGGGCGGATGGTCCGTCTGTTTGAGCGGATCGAGGAGTGGGACCTGTTCCGGGCGCCTGGGAAGAAAATTCTTCTGATCGCGCCGCCCATCGTCCGGATTCCCGGGGAGGCCATGGTCAACCGGGAATCGGACCTTTTCGCCGTGTGCTTTCGCGAGGCAGCGAAGGAGGTCGGGGCGGATTTTCTCGCCCTGCATCTGGAGGCTTCCGATCTCGCTTTTGACGGAGTCCATCTGTCCGAGGCAGGGCATCAAAAGGCAGCGGAGCAGATCCGGGCAGCTTTGCGAGCATGAAAAACATGAAAGCTGACTTTACGGATTCTTTTCTTCCCGGCGAGGCTTTGTTTTTCTTGTCAGGGAAGGACTTATCTTTTATAATGGACTTAATATTGTACAATTTTACAATGGGGTAAAACAAAGAAACGGATCATTCATATTGCGGCAGGAGGTACGAAATGAAAAATGCGGAATTGATCGCTCAGATGAACTGGCATCAGAAGGCTGCCTTTCTGGGTGGAAAAAATGAGTGGGAGAGCATGGATTTCCCGAAGCTTGGCATCCCGACCATGGTCATGAGCGATGGCCCTCACGGACTGAGACGTCAGGGCGAAACCGGCGATCATCTGGGACTGGGCGGCTCCAAGCCGGCGACCTGCTTCCCGACGGCAGCTACGATGGCCAACAGCTGGGATCCGGACCTGGGCGAGGAGGTTGGACGCGCGCTGGGCGAGGAGGCTCAGGCGATGGGCGTCCAGGTGCTTTTGGGACCGGGCCTGAATATCAAGAGAAGCCCTCTTTGCGGCCGTAACTTCGAGTATTTCTCGGAGGATCCGTATCAGTCCGGTAAGATGGCGGCTGCGTACTCCCGCGGCATCCAGAGCCAGGGGGTTTACTCCTGCCTGAAGCACTTCGCGGTCAACAGCCAGGAGTCCAAGAGAATGGCCATGAACGCGGTCATTGACGAGCGTACCCTGCGCGAGATCTACCTGACCGGCTTCGAGATGGGCATCAAGGAGGGCGGCGCCAAGGCGATCATGTCCAGCTACAATGAGGTCAATGGCGTCTACGCGAATGAGAACCCGCACCTGCTGAAGGAGATCCTGAGAGATGACTGGGGCTTTGACGGCATCGTCATCACCGACTGGGGTGCATCCAATGACCACGCCGCCGGCACCGCCGCCGGATCGAACCTCGAGATGCCGTCGGCCGGATTTGACTCCGCCCGCGAGATCATCAAGGCTGTTTCCAACGGCACCCTGTCCGAGGACGATGTCAACGCCCGCGTTGATGAGCTCCTGACGGCTGTCCTGGAGACGAACTCGATGGCCAAGGGCGTCGCCGAGGAGGGCACCGGTTTTGACATCGAGGCTCATCATCAGATTGCACGCAAGGCAGCGGCCGAGAGTATGGTCCTGTTGAAAAATGAGGAGAATATCCTGCCGCTCGCACCGGGAACCAAGGTCGCGGTCATCGGCGATTTTGCCAAGGATCCCCGTTATCAGGGCTCCGGCTCCTCCAAGGTGAATTCCACCAAGGTCGACACGATCGAGAACGTGATCGGAAATTACGATCTGGACTGCATCGGCATCGCCGGCGGATACTCTCGCGATGGCAAGGTCGACTATGAGCTGGCAGCCGAGGCTGTCCGCATCGCCGCCAAGGCGGATGTCGTCCTGTTCTTCTTTGGACTGACCGATATCAGCGAGTCCGAGGGTCTGGACCGTGAGCACATGCGCATCCCGGTCAACCAGATCGACCTTCTGGACAAGCTTTACAAAGTCAACAAAAACATCGTCGGCGTCATCAGCGCCGGTTCCTCCATCGAGATGCCTTGGGAGAACCAACTCTGTGCAATCCTGCACGCATACCTGACCGGCCAGGCCGGCGCTTCCGCGATGCTGGATGTCCTGACCGGCGCCGTCAACCCCTCCGGCCACCTGAGCGAGACCTATCCGGTCAAGTTTGAGGACAACCCGGTCATGAACTACTATCCGGCGAAGGAGCGCATCACCCTTTACAAGGAGTCCCTGTTTGAGGGCTATCGCTACTACAACACCGCCGGCATCCCGGTCCGCTATCCCTTTGGATACGGCCTGAGCTACACCTCCTTCCAGATTTCAAGACTGGCTGTCGAGGAGGACGGCGTATGCTTCACGATCACCAACACCGGCAGCCGCGACGGCGCTGAAGTCGTCCAGATGTACGTCGGCAAGCTCGATCCGAAGATCTTCCGCGCCAAGAAGGAGCTGAAGGGCTTCAAGAAGGTCTTCCTGAAGGCCGGCGAGAGCCGCGACGTCAAGATCCCGTTTGACGATTACACCTTCCGTTACTGGAACGTCCGTACCGAGAAGTGGGAAGTCGAGGGCGGCGAGTACGAGATCATGATCGGTACCAACGTCGAGGCCACCTGCGTAGCCGGCACCGTCATGAAGGAAGACACCACCAATGTCCTGCCGTACGCAGCCGAGCTGCTTCCGTCCTACATGAGCGGCAAGATCTGCGATGTCAGCGATCAGGAGTATGACCGCATCCTCGAGGGCTCCGTCCCGCACGACAAGGTCACCCGGAAGTTGGATATCAACGACGCAATGTGCGACCTGAAGAAGTCCTACAACCCGATCTCGCTGCTGCACTGGTTCATCCTTGACCGCCTGATCAAGGACGGCGAGAAGAAGGGCGTCCCGAACCTGAATGTCCTCTTCCAGTACAACATGCCTTTCCGCGCCCTGGCCAAGATGACCGGCGGCCTCATCGGTATGGACACCGTCAAGGGCCTGGTCCGCTTCGCAAACCTCGGCGTGATCAGCGGCCTGGTCATGATGATCTTCGGACTCATCAAGAACTTCGTCCTCAACGCGGTTTATAAGATGAAACTGTAATTACCTTTAGCGAAGCGGAGCCGGAGGCTTAAGAAAAAACCAGAACCCAGGGAAATCGAGAAATGTAAGCTCTTTCTACATGTGGTGATCAAAAACCAGAATCAAATAAGACAGGGAAGCGAGGCTTAAACAGCATTGCTTACCTGTCTTATTTTTACGACGCAATTGCTTGGCACAGGGAAATCCTGCCTTACAGAGAACATTTCCCTGTGCCAGCAGGGAAGGCACAGAAAATTAAACCATGTAAGTGAGGCCGGAAACAGGAAGCTTCCCTGTGCCGGCAGAGATTATGAGAAATTTGCGCCATGTAACTACGGCCTGCGGAACAGTGGCTTACTCTTCCTCTTCGGGGAGGGGGTCGAGGCGGTCGCCGGTCTCGGCGTCG
>CAMOGO010000199.1 GCA_946614075.1 uncultured Lachnospiraceae bacterium
TCACGCCGAGCTGGTAGGTCGCCTTAGCCACCTGGAGATAAAGGGCTGCTTTTCTCTCATAGATCTGCGGATCACGGAGCCGGTCACGGCTGCAGGCGCAGTAATGCATCGCCTCGAGAGATTTCTCCAGCGTATCTGCATCCTTCTGATGACTTCCTTTCAGATTCCAGAGAAGCTGCATGGCCTCATTCAGGCTTCGGTCTCTCTCGTATGTATCCACCGGATGACTCCAGGCCTGGCTCAGGCTCGTCTTTACTTCATGCAGATTCCGGGACATCTTGGCAAGTCTCGTCCGGGACACATCCTGTGCCAGATCGTCGATGACGATCTCGTCGATCTGTCTTCTCATCATCGTCTTGGACATCTGTGGCATCCATTTTTCTGTCAGATGGATGCTCTCCTGACGGCGGAAGAAATCAATGAACGACTGCTGCTCCGGTACCACCTTGCGCAGCGTCCTTACAGCATTCAATATCTTTTCCCAGCTTCTTCTGGAATCCAGGACTCTCTCCAGGCTTGACAGCTTATGCTCATTGTCCTCCGGGAAATCCAGGTCCACATCCCGCCTGAACTCCTCACTGTGCTCATACAGGTAGAGGAGATCGATGACATCGGTCAGATCTGTGATCCCGACCGGCCAGTCTTTTTTCTCGATGAGGATCTTGTACTCCAGCATATTCCGGATGTCATTTCTCTCCAGGCAGTTCAGCACCTTGAAATTATCCCCCAGAGAGTACTGCATGCTGTCAAACAGGACCTCGTTCCGCTTTGACGCCAGGAGCTCCCGCAGCTCCGGACACAGCGCCTGGGTGACCGCGCTGTCCTGATCCGTCAGGAAGGGAACGCTCTCATCTGCTTTCAGGGAAGAGACAAGGAGGATTGACTTATTATTGTGCCTCAGGGCCTCCGCCATCCTCTGCTGAAGCATCGGCTCTCTGTAAAGCTCGCAGAATACATCCAGCGGAAAGATGAAGATCGCCGGAGATGTGACATTCTCGATGAGCTTCATGATCTGTGTGATGAGCGCTTCCATCTCCAGATTCCGGTATTCGTAGAAGGTATGTCCATCCCTGTTCTCTGTCGCAAGAGGTATCCTTATGGTTCCCAGTCCGAAAAGACCGCCCTGCAGCTCATTCGGGTACATCTGCACGGAGGCACGGTCACGCATCACGACTTTATATCGGCCTCCTGCGGTACGGTTGATCATGTAGATACCCTGATAGCGGTCCTGCTTCAGTTTGTAATACAGGTAGGACGAACGGTCCAGCCTCACCAGACTGTTCAGGAAATAGTCATCCTTTCCTGCAAATATGAAATGGAGCTTTCCATTTTTCTCACAAAACATAATATCCTCCTGAAGCGGGTCGCCAAGTAATACGAATCGTCATATACAGACGGGACGATGGCTTTTGTTTTTAGTCATAGGGCATATCCACTTAGTCAGAGAGCAGACTACCCCATAATTTTACAGTGTATTAGTATAGCATAGACACAGCTAAATGAACAGTTTTTATTAAAATAATATAAAGCGTAAGGGGATCTTGTCTGGCATCGGAAAGAAGGCAAGGTGAGGCACATTTTTTGTGCCTCATCTTGCCTTCTTGAAAAACGACGACTGTTACCAGCCAATCCTCTTAGAACATGCTGCCTTGATATGGACTTTCCGGCATGGCATCAAAGTCGTAGCCCGCAAGCTCCTCCAGTGTAATATTGGCGGCACTGCCCTCGGTGACCATCAGATTCGCATCCTCGCCGATATGGACGATCACAGCCGGTATCCCCTTCGCGTAGGCGTAGCCGCACTCCCAGGCGGTGCCGGTATCTCCGTACCCTCCATGGTTCAGGACAACCATTCTGTCACAGGCATCGATCGCATCGCGGTCCATCGCGAAAATCGCCTCCGCCCACGCCCGGCTTCCCGGATCTGCGTCTCTCATCTCATGCTCTCTCGGACTGAAAAGCTCAAAGCCTCTGCCCCGCAGGATCTGCTCCGCACGCTCCACTGCCGCCAGCTCTGTCTCATTGAAAAAAGGGCTTGCCAGATAAATCTTCATATGACGCCTCACTCTGCTTGTATGAAAGCATACGGATTGCTCCGTTCTTCGCTTCGGTCTTTCTTATCCGCACTCTGCTTTCATTAGATCCCCAGCTCGAACTTCAGCTGCGGGTTCTGGGCCTTAATCTTCTCGAGCGGATAGTCCTCCAGCGTAAAGTCATCGATCGTAAAGGAGAAGAAATCCTTCTTGTCCGGGTTCAGAATAAGGCGAGGGCTGCACTCCACGGGATCGCGGCGGATCAGCTCGCGGGCCTGCTCCATATGACGGTCATAGATCTGGACATTCGCGGAAAAATGCGTGAAAACACCCGGCTCGTAGCCGCAGTGGCGGGCGACCATCATCAGAAGAGCCGCATACTGAAGCTCATTGATGACGCCGGCGGTACAGTAATCGCTCGAGCGCTGGATCATGACCATGTCGAGGTACTCCCCACGTACGTTCCAGAGCGTCTCGTAGCAGCAGGGCATCAGGCCATCGGTCTCGGTGAAATCCTGCTCCTGCCACAGGCTCATGATATGCCGGCGTCCGTACGGATTCTCCTGGATGTCCTTTAAGAGGCGGCGGATCAGATCATAGCGGCGGACGGTCGCACCGTAGCGCTGGCCGATCGTGCCGGGCTCGTCCTTACTCTCCCAGTCATTCCACCAGTGGATATTGTGCTTGTTTTCCAGGACGGACAGGTCATTGGACATGTCCTGATAGATCCAAAGGATCTCCCGGACAGAGGATTTCCAGGCGATCGGGCGCAGCGTGATGATCGGGAACTCGCCCTTGGACAGATCATACTGGGTCATCACATGATTGACCGAGAGTGTGTGGGCCGGAGTCCCGTCTGCGTAATGAGGCCTGGGATTCACATCCAAAAACCCCTCATCCAGGATCCTCTGCAATATATCTTTATGGTACTGCTCTGCTTTTCGCATCGTTACTTCCTCCGATCTGGCATCCTTACGATCCCATCCATTTTCTGTATCTTTATGGTTCCCAAAGGAGCATCCTCGACTTTCAATCGATACTTAGACTCATCTTACCTTGAAATCTCCTTTCCTGCAAGTCTTGTCATACAGATCGTCCGTCCGCTCCACCTGCGTAAAGGGTCAGCAGAGTTAGTTTGCCATAAAGGATTTGGGCGATATTCACATTTTTTTTATATTTATATTGCGGTTTTTGACAATTTTTGATAAAATTATTGCACCAAAATGTGCTTCGTGCCAGAAGATGACCTGACCGTCAACAGATGTGCGCTGAGCGCTGAGCGTTTCATCACGAAAGGAGAAGATTATCATGAGAAATGAACTGTCCCGCCGCACTTTCCTGAAGGGTGCCGCGGCAAGTGCTGCCGGAGTCGCTGCTATGAGCATGGCTCCTGTCATGGCTGATGAGGAGATGCCTGCAGAGGAGATGGCTGCTCCCATGCATTCCTGGGAGATCGCTCCGGATCCGGTAGACGAGAGCGAGATCGTAAACACCGTCGAGACCGAGGTCCTGATCATCGGTGCCGGCTACTCAGGCCTGGCTGCCGCTGCTTCCAGTGCAGAGCGCGGCGTTGATGTCATTGTCCTTGAGAAGAACATGAACGTTACCGGTCACGGTGTCGGTGGTACCGGCTCCGTTGGTTCCAAGATCATCGATGAGATCGCTGCCAGCGGTGACGAGACTGTCATCATGGACAAGCCGTACTCCGTCGTACAGTGGCTGCGTGCCTGCGCAAACCGCTGCCGTGAGTCCTTCGTCGCGAAGTTCTTCAACGAGTCCCATCGTGCTATGGACTGGCTCATCGACCTGGCTGAGGCTGACGGCGGTGTCGTCTTCCTGTCTGCCTGCAACTCCCGCAGCCG
>CAMOGO010000200.1 GCA_946614075.1 uncultured Lachnospiraceae bacterium
GCGGTAGACATCCTGAATATAATAGCAGATGACCCGGGTGCCGGCGATATCGGTCAGATACTCGCGGGCCGCCTCGAAGTTCGCCGGGAGGCCCTTGCGGCGGCACTTGTCCGCGATGGAGGGCAGCGTCTTCATACGGCTGCGGATATTGTGGATCGGATTGTGGTGATATTGCTCTTTAAAGTCCTTCTGCATCGTCTCCAGCCAGACGCGGACCAGCGCGTTCGCATTTTCATAGGGCTGGATGAAGGACTGGTAGCTCTTGATCAGGCGGGAAACCGCATTGATGTCTCCCAGGAAAAAACTCTCGTCATCAGCGACCTCCGGCGCCGGTGCCTCGACATCAGGCAGGTCAATGTCCCGGATCGTAAGGACAGGGTTCTTCTCTGCTTCAGCATTTTCCATGTAGGTACCTCTTTTCACGTGTCTTTATATGATTTTGCACAAAAGATAACTCTCTGTCGGCACTTTTTTGTCTAAGATGATTATAACAGATATCTCAGAAAAGGTGTGTAAAAGAAATATAAAGTTTTGAAAGCGGAGTGAGGATGCCGAATCATTCAGTAGAAAGCAACGCTTAATAGAAGCTTTCAAAAATTTATAAAATACCCCTTGACAAATGTAGGGGGAGGGAGTATTGTATACACAGCAAAGATATTAGCACTCTTTTTAGATGAGTGCTAACAACAAAAGCTGATAACCCAAAGAGGATTTTCCCATGGAGCTAGATGAGAGAAAAAGAAAAATTTTAAAAGCGATCATCCAGAATTACCAGGAGACCGGGGAGCCGGTCGGATCGCGGACGATCTCGAAACTGACGGATCTGTCGCTCTCATCGGCGACCATCCGGAATGAGATGTCCGACCTGGAGGAGATGGGACTGATCGTCCAGCCGCATACCTCAGCCGGCCGAGTGCCGACGGATCTGGCCTACCGGATGTACGTCGACAGCCTGATGAAGGAGGAGCGAGAGGGGACGGAGACCAAGAATGAGCTCACGACCTACCAGGATACGAACAGCATCCTTTTAAAGAGGATGGATCGCCTGGAGCTGATGCTCGAGCAGGTCGCGAAGGTCGTCGCAGCCAATACGAATTACACCGCGATGGTTTCCTCACCGAGATATTCCCACAGCAAGCTGAAGTTCATACAGCTGTCGCTGATCGAGCCCTTCAAGATGCTCGCCGTCATCGTGACGGAGGGGAACATCATCAAAAACTCGATGTTTGACATCGAGGAGGAGCTGACCGAGCAGGATCTGCTGTCGCTGAACCTGATGCTGAACACTCACCTGAACGGCTTGACGCTCGAGGAGATCAACCTCGGAGTCATCACCCACCTGAGCGAGCAGGCAGGCACCCACAAAGCCATCGTCACCAAGGTTCTGGAGGCGGTCGCGAAGGCGATCAAGCCCGACCGGAACATGGATGTCTACACCAGCGGTACGACGAACATCTTCCGTTACCCTGAGCTGATCGGAGATGGTAAGGCAAGCGACATTCTGGACGCCTTTGAAGAAAAGGAGCAGATGGCCGAGCTTCTGACCAACAGTCTGAAGACCTCCGGACAGGACGGCATCCAGGTTTTCATCGGTGATGAGACCTCGATGGAGAGCATGAAGGATTGCAGCGTCGTCACCTCAACCTACGAGCTGGCGGACGGGCTGAAAGGAACGATCGCCATTGTCGGTCCTAAGCGGATGGATTACGAGAAGGTTATGGACACGCTTTCTGCAACGATGACACAGCTGAATGCCCTTTTCCGAAAGGATGAGGCGGTTGTCACGGACTATGACGGGGAAGATGCAAAAGCAGAAGAAAAAGAATAAAAAACAAAGTGCAAAGCTTTGATTTGCACCAGATGGAAGGCGGTAAGCATGTCAGATATGGAAAAGAAAAGAGATATCTTCGCGGATGATCCGGAGATGGAGAATGCATCCCAGGTGAATGCCGAGGAAGATGACACGATAGAGATCACAGACGGCACGGAGGAGGCCGAGGCGGAAAGTGCCGAGGCCGACGAGAATGCGGACTGTGAGACAGAGGCTGAAGAAACTGGCGGCAGTGAGGCAGAAGCCGGAACGGAAGCCGGAAAAGAACAGCCTAAGAAAGAGAAGAAGTCCTTCTTCTCCCGGAAAAAGGACAAGAAGGATGAGCAGATCGAGGAGCTGACCGACAAGGTAAAAAGACAGCTCGCCGAGTTTGAGAATTTCCGGAAGCGGACGGAAAAAGAGAAATCCGCAATGTACGAGGTTGGCGCACGGAGCGTGATCGAGAAGATCCTTCCGGTGGTCGACAACTTTGAAAGAGGCCTGGCCGCCTGCCCCGAGGAGGAGAAGGAAAAGCCCTTCACCGTCGGAATGGAAAAGGTCTACAAACAGCTTACGACTTTGCTCGAGGAACTCGATGTCAAGCCGATCGAGGCTGTCGGCCAGCCGTTTGATCCCAATTTCCACAATGCCGTGATGCAGGATGAGAATGCGGACGCGCCGGAGAACACGGTCATTGAGGAATTCCAGAAGGGATATACCTATAGAGGAAACGTCGTCCGCTACAGTATGGTAAAGGTCAGCAAATAATATTGTAAATTCAGCAGGAGGCCTTTCGGAAGCACCGAAAAGACCAACGCATATGAGAAGGAGGATATATCATGAGTAAGATTATCGGTATCGATTTAGGAACAACCAATAGCTGTGTAGCTGTTATGGAGGGTGGTAAGCCCGTCGTCATCACCAACACCGAGGGTGTCCGCACCACACCGTCTGTCGTCGCTTTCTCCAAGACCGGCGAGCGTCTCGTCGGTGAGCCGGCAAAGCGTCAGGCAGTTACCAACGCAGACAAGACAATCTCTTCCATCAAGAGAAAAATGGGTACTGACTACCGTGTCAACATCGACGGCAAGCAGTACAGCCCGCAGGAGATCTCCGCTATGATCCTTCAGAAGCTGAAGGCAGACGCTGAGAGCTACCTGGGCGAGAAGGTAAGCGAGGCTGTCATCACCGTACCTGCTTACTTCAACGATGCTCAGCGTCAGGCAACCAAGGATGCCGGCAAGATCGCAGGCCTGGATGTCAAGCGTATCATCAACGAGCCTACGGCTGCTGCTCTGGCTTACGGCCTTGACAATGAGAGCGAGCAGAAGATCATGGTATACGACCTTGGCGGCGGTACCTTCGATGTCTCCATCATCGAGATCGGTGACGGTGTCATCGAGGTTTTGGCAACCAACGGCGATACCCATCTGGGCGGCGATGATTTTGATAACAAGATCATCAACTACATGCTGAGCGAGTTCAAGAAAAATGAGGGCATCGACCTGTCCGGCGACAAGATGGCGATGCAGAGACTGAAAGAGGCTGCTGAGAAGGCAAAGAAGGAGCTGTCCTCCGCGACGACCTCCAACATCAACCTTCCGTTCATCACCGCAACGGCTGAGGGCCCGAAGCATCTGGATATGACCCTGACCCGTGCAAAGTTCGAGGAGCTGGTTCACGACCTGATCGAGAAAACCGCTATCCCGGTTCAGAACGCTATGCGTGATGCCGGTGTGACCTCCGCAGATCTGGGCAAGGTTCTGCTGGTCGGTGGTTCCACCCGTGTACCGGCTGTCCAGGAGAAGGTTCGCCAGCTGACCGGCAAGGAGCCGAACAAGTCCCTGAACCCTGATGAGTGCGTAGCCATCGGTGCTTCCATCCAGGGCGGCAAGCTCGCAGGCGATGCCGGCGCTACCGACATCCTGCTGCTGGATGTTACTCCGCTGTCTCTGTCCATCGAGACCATGGGCGGAATCGCTACCAGACTGATCGAGAGAAATACCACCATCCCGACCAAGAAGAGCCAGGTATTCTCCACCGCAGAGG
>CAMOGO010000201.1 GCA_946614075.1 uncultured Lachnospiraceae bacterium
CATCGTTCTTCACCGCGATATCGCTGACCGAGTTGACCTTCTCCGTAATCTCGCCCCGCTGGATGTCATCGCCGGAAATCTGCTTCTGCAGCTCCGAAAGGATATCGACATCCTGCCCGGAGATAATCGGCGGAAGCTCCTCCATCTTCTCCTGCAGTCCCGGGATGAGCGAATTCAGGTCAAAATCGATGCCAAGATCCATATTTCCCAAATTCATCGGGATGTCAAAATCGATGTCCATGTTCTGATTCAGAGCCTCCTGTAGGTTCAGCGTCTCCAGCTGTCCGATGAACTCCTGCGCGATAGACTCTGCCTCTTCTTTACTGATCGATGAGCTTGTGCCGCCGGGCATCATACCGCAACCCGCCGCGGAAATAACCATCAGGCCTGCCATCAAGGCCGCTCCTATTTTCTTCATTTTCATGAACCTCCTCCATCATATTCAGGCCACTCACTGGCCTGATTCCATTATAATCCCAGATGTATACGAAATGCAATCCACTCAAGCAAAGACAAGGGACGATTTCAAGACAGAGCAAGACAGGGGACACGAAGACAGGGGACGATTCTCTGTCTTCGAACCGCCCACTGTCTTGCTCCCTGTCTTGCTGCCTTGCTCTACCGGACTGTGATTTTCATATCGTGTGTTGTCAGGATTTTCCCATCGGAATACAGTTGGTAAACCACCTCGGCGCGGATCTCGTCGTCGATGCGCTCTATCTTCAGCGCCTTCGTCTCGGTCTCAATCGGAAACTTTCCGAAAGGGGTCTCGTAGACCGACCTGTGCCGGATTCCCGGCTCGAAGGTCAACAGGCTGTTGATGGGGCCTCGATTGGAAATCTCGATCCCTTCCTCACCGATAAACAGGCGGCAATGAACCTTTTCCCCGTGGTCCGCCAGTCTCTGGTAACGGATGGAGGCGCCGTTTGGAAGGTCCGTGAGCACCGCGTCGTAGGACTCATCCACCTGATCGGTCGTATAGCCATCGGACTGCTCGCTCACGATCCGTAAATTGACTCGTCTCATACTCTAAGTCACCTCCTTGCAGCTATCCTGCACTCGTTTCCGTTTCTCTTGCTGGCGTGTGGGCCTGGGCGGTCCTGCTTTTTCGTCCCGCCCGGTCCGCATCTTAGCGTTTTTAGCCCTGCTGTCCGTTTGCCTGGCGGATCATATCCTCCACGACAATGTCGTAGATCTCGCCGACGCTGTTACAGTACTCCAGGACTCTCCAGGGCTCGTTCGTATGATAGTGGATCTTGACCAGGTCCTCATCCCCGGCCGCGATCAGGCTGTTGCCCTCGATATTTTCCGTCAGGTAATCCGCGATCTCATCCTCATCCAGGTCACGGTCTCTCCGGTCAATCAAAAGCTGTGTGTCATAGCGATATGCAAACTGATCATCTTCTGCGTCAATCGAATTCATTCCCATTTTTAGTCTCCTCCTATAATGTATTTGTGGTGGTTTTTCAAGTATAATAATACGGATTTTGTTCAGTATACCATTCCGCCCTGTTTTTGCAAGCGACAACTGTACTTTGTTCCTTGCCGCGTGTCAAAATTCCCTACACAAAGCTTTGTTCTTTGCCGCATGCCAAAATTCCCTACACAAAGCTTTGTTCTTTGCCGCATGTCAAAATTCCCTACACAAAAAAGCTCTATCCGTGCTATACTGTCCGTCGTGAAAAAAAAGCAGAGTGCAAAGTTCTTAAGCGCCCTGCATTACCAGGAGGAAAGATTATGCCCTGTACTACAGTCCTGGCCGGCAGAAATGCCACCAACGACCATTCCACTCTGATTGCCCGCACCGACGACGGTCATTTTGACGTCAAAAAAGTCATCGTCGTGGAGCCGGCAAAGCAGCCTAGAAAATACAAAAGTGTGCTATCGCACGCAACGGTAGAGCTTCCGGACAATCCGATGCGCTACACCTCAAGTCCCAGCGTCGACCCCAAGGAGGGCATCTGGGCAGCGACCGGCATCAACGCAGCCGGCATAGGCATGACCGCCACCGAGACGACCACCTCCAACCCGCGCGTCCTCTCGGCTGACCCCATGGTCGAGTACCACAAAGCCGAAAAGCGCGGAGAAAAGGACATCCCCGGCGGTCTGGGCGAGGAGGATTTTGTCGTCTGCGTCCTGCCCTACATCCACAGCGCCCGCGAAGGCGTCCTGCGCCTGGCCTCTCTTCTGGAGACCTACGGTACCTACGAATCCAACGGCATCGCTTTCAACGATGAAAACGAGGTCTGGTGGCTGGAGACCATCGGCGGCCATCACTGGATGGCCAAGCGCGTGCCCGACGACACCGTCGTCCTGAACCCGAATCAGTTCGGCATCGACTCCTTTGATCTGGAGGACGCCTTCGGCAAGCAGGAGGCTCACCTGTGCTCCGCCGATCTGCGCGAGTTCATCCAGGAAAATGACCTCGACACCAACCAGAACGGAGCCTTCAATCCCCGCGATATCTTCGGCTCCCACTCGGACATGGACCACATCTACAACACGCCCCGCGCCTGGTTCATGGGTCGCTACCTGACCCCCTTCAGCCACAAATGGGATGGCCCGAACGCAGAGTTTACGCCCGAAAGCGACAACATCCCGTGGGCCCTCGTTCCTGACCGGAAGGTCACGATCGAGGACATGCACTACCTGCTCTCCGGTCATTTCCAGGGCACGGAATTTGACCCGTACGAGAACCGCGATACCGGCAAGCGCGGCCGCTACCGCTCGATCGGCATCAACCGCACCGGCGTTACCTCGATCTGCCAGATCCGCCCCGGCGTCCCGGAAGCGATCCGCGGCGTCGAGTGGGTGTGCTTCGGCTCCACGAGCTTCTCGGTCTTCACGCCGGTTTACACCAACGTCCCGAAAATGCCCGCCTACCTGAGCCAGGTCACTCTCGATGTCTCGACCGAGAACCTTTACTGGAGCAGCCGGATTCTGAACATCCTGGCCGATGCGAATTACTCCTCCAGCATCCAGCAGATCGACCGTTATCAGGAGGCCGTCGCCGTCGGCAGCCGGAAGCTCCTGCGCGAGTACGACCGGAAAATGACCGAGACCGGCGATTTCTCCCTCGCCGCTGAGGCAAACGAAAAAATCAGCGCACTGACGAAGAAAGAAACCATCAGTACGCTGAATAAATTGACGCTTGAAGCCAGCAAGCATATGAAGAACGGCTACAACCTGGCCGATCACTAGACCCCTTGACCGGCCTAGATTTCCGCGCAAAATGTCTCATACAGTATAAAGCCCATGCCAAATCGTAAAACGATATGGCACGGGCTTCATTGCTGTATGAGACCCTTTGCGCGAGATTCTGGACCAGGCCAAGCGAACCAGGCCAAGCGAACCTGCGCAAGCGGGAGCCCTTACAGTTTCAGGACTACCTCGACATTCCCATCTACGTTTGCGCGGAAGGTGTCGGCGTCGTCTTTTTTGCCGACGATGCTGCCGTAGTGGATAGGGATGGCAACGGCGGGGTGAATGGCGGTTACGAGGCCGGCGGCTTCCTGGGCGGTCATGGTGTACTTGCCGCCGATAGGGACGAGGGCGATGTCGCACTTCACCTCACGCAGCTCGGGTACCGCGTCCGTGTCCCCCGCGACGTAGTAGGTCGCGCCGTCCATCGTCACGATGTAGCCAACCCACGCGTTTTTCTGCGGGTGGAAAGGCTTCGCCGGGTTGTAGGCAGGGACGGTCTGGATGTGGATGCCGCCGATATCCTGCGTGTCGCCCGGGTTCAGGAAGATCACCTGCCGGCTGCCGGCGGCAGGCGCGAGCTCCGCCTGGATCGTGGCCGGTGCCACAAAGATGGTGTCAGGCTTTGCGATCTGGGCGATGGCATCGGGATCG
>CAMOGO010000202.1 GCA_946614075.1 uncultured Lachnospiraceae bacterium
CAGCCGCTGTCATTGGCGAGGCTGGCGACCATGGATTCCCGGAAGGTGCGGGGGCGCTGGCTGCGGGCCCTCAGGCGCAGATGGCTGTAGCGTCCGACATGGGCGGCATCGCCCGCCGCGGCATCAGGAAAGATATCCAGTTCCAGTTTCCCGTCGTCTCCGCCGTAGGGCGTGCCGAAGGCGAGGTTCAGCGCCTTCTGGTCCAGGCGCCTGGACATGCCGCCGGAGACCGCGACACCGGCACTGCAGTCTGTCACGAGATTCCCTTCCCCGTCAAAAAAGGCCGCATGGCAGGGTCTTGTCCATTCCTCGCCCTTCTGCATGTAATTGCCGTGGTATTTGGACTGGTTGTTGTCGTCGTAGTCCCTGCCGGGGACCAGGATTCCTTTTTCGTAGTCGTAAAGGTCGGCCGGATCCGCATCGATACAGACTACGTACGCGTCCGGGCACGGGAACAGACCGCTGCCGAGACAATAGACGGCGTACTGGGGATCCGTCGTCTCATCCTTCCAGCAGATCCTGGCGCGCAAGGTACAGATCGTCATGCCGGAAGCAGGATGATCGGCGGCATAGTCGGCGCCGGAAGTTTCTGCAGTCCCTGCAGAGACAGCTTCCTCCAGTCTCTGCCGGGCATCCCGAAAGGCGGAGGCCACTTGCTCCGCGGATACATGGACCCGCCCGTCACAGTGAGGGGAATCTATCGTCGGCTCCGTTCCGTCGAGGGTGTAACAGATGGCAGCGCCCCTGGGCAGGAGACCGGGTACTTCGATCTCCACATCGAGGTCGGAATCATAGACACCACTCGCCACGGAAAAGGTGATCGGAGCCTCACCGTATTTTTCTACATATCTCTCCAGCGACTCCGGCGGCGTCGGCCGCCCTGTCAAAGGCAGGAGGAGGAATAAAAAAAGGGCAGCTGCAAGAACAGCGCCCCTCAGATTGAACTGCTTATTATTTATCGAGTTTGAGCGTTTGATCATTTTCTGTTACGTCTTCCTTCAGGCACTTCGTTTTTCAGAATCGTTATGTCCGGAATATTTCTGTCCGTATCATATCTGCCTGTAATGGTTGTCTTCCATATCATTCACCGGGTAAGAGCGGGAAACTCTCTATAAACCGCAATCAGATATTGCCCTGCTGTATATGCTTCCACTATGCAGCCATCTGCCATGCGAGCCTCAGCTTATTTCAGTGTCTCCAGCTGATGCTTGATGTCCGAGGAGCAGATACCCGGCGTCCTGGGCAGGGTGACAACCTCTTTCCCGTGTTCTTTGCACCATTTCACGGCGCGCTGGAAGCCTGCGTGCTTCTGGTCGCCGCCAATGGCAAAGACATCAAAGTCCACCTGCGGGAGAATGGTATCGACATCCTGATATACGATGACCTCGTCCACGATCCGGATGGCCCTGACCAGGTCGATTCTCTGCTCAGTGGTGTACAGAACCTTGGCGTCCGGCTTGGTCTTCAGGATGCTGTCGCCGTCCTGGACCGCGACGATCAGGTAGTCGCCGAGTTTTTTGGCATTCTCAAAAAGGCGCAGGTGCCCCAGATGAAAGTAGTCGAATACGCCGACTGTAATAACTTTTTTCATAGAGTTCTCCATTCAATTCAAGACGCACATGCAGCTGCGGGTTGTCAGTAAGGGCAGCTGCTTCCGCACTTATGACCGGATCCAATTGCTGCCGCTCCGCGGGATACGGGTTGTCCGCATAGGCAGCAGCTTCCGCACGGCATTTAATTGTTCTGCGCCAGGTATTCGGCGTGAAGGATGTCCAGCACGATCCTGAGGGGGTCGTAGATCCTGGTACAGGTCACTCTTTCCGGAGCTCTCTCCATGGTCTTCTCATAGAGAATGGGGAGCTCGGTGCATCCCAGGATGCAGGCCTCGTAGCGGTTGACCATATTCAGGAACTTCTCGATGACCTCGTCGGTATAGATGTCCTGCTTGACGGCCTCGATGCAGTCGCGCAGGTCCGCGTATTCATCCCTTGAAGGTGCCAGGCATTCGATACCTTTTTCCGCGAGGATATCCTGGTAGATGTGCGAGTCAATGGTTCCCTCCGTGCCGAGCAGAAATACGCGTTTCAGCCCGTCCCGCTCGACCTGGTCCGCACAGCTTCGGATGATGTGGACGACCTTGTCCTCCGCTCCGGGAAGGTTTTTGTAGACACCGGGCAGAAAGAGGTGGGATGTATTGCAGGCCAGGACGATGCGGGTCGCGCCTGCATTCATGAGATTGCCGATGGATTCGGTCATCTGGCTGATCAGGTCTTCCACATTCTCGTTGTAGAGAAAAGCCCTGACGCGGCTGGGCATGGTGCAGCGGTTGTCGATGATGATCCGGGGGCGGTCCCATTCTTTTTCCGCGGGAAAGATCTGCGCGTACTGTTTAAAGAGATGAATGGTCGCGTAGGTCCCCATGCCTCCGAGGACACCGATGACAAAAGTATCTTTCATTTTGATGGATGTTCTCCTTCAGATCTGTGCTCCATAACTTGTAAGCCTGCGCATACGGCACGCAGTCTCCGGGTGCGGGCAGGGCTGCGGCAGGTCACTCCTTCTCAGCTTCCGCTTTGGCCGCCTTCCTGCGTCGGATAAACTCGGGGTAGGGGAGCTCCGCATCCAGGATAGCGCCGGGATGACCGGCCTCCACGTTGCGGGGTGTCATGTAATCCTTGAATTCCTGGGTCAGGCGCTCGTGGTAGCCTGCCGGGGCGGGAACCTCGGTGAACTCAAATGGAAGCATGACGGTCTCGTCCCACCACTCCTTGCGGAACATGTTTTTTTCCTTGCCGCGCGAGAAGCAGACGTAGCTCATGCGATGATTATCGGTCCCGTTGTATTTGGCGCACAGCTTTTCGTAGCGCGCGAACAGCTTCTTGACATCCGTGACCTTGTAGAGGCCGTCGGTCAGGGCGCGGAAGATCTTTCCCTTGAGCTTGTGCTCGGCGTCCCTGGTGTAGCCGCCGTACTCAATGGTCCTCCACAGGAACTTGATCTTCGCGATGTGGATCTTGAATGTCCGGTCGTCGTCCGGCAGGACATCCAGCGGGAAGATATCGAGGAAGATCCCCTTGTTGTAGATGCGGTCCTCCTCCTGGGGAAGGTAACCGGTCGTCTCGCTGTTGCGCAGCTGCGCGTGAGGACGGATCAGCCCCTCGTCCCTGTACATATCCTGATAAAAATAGGGGTGCTGGAACTCCTTGTCGGCGACCTTCTTGAGAAGTTCGTAATCCGCGCGGAGCATGGCGATGTCAATGTCGTCGTCCCAGGGGATAAAGCCGTGCTCACGGGCGGCTCCCAGCAGGGTGCCGGAGTCCGCAAAATAACGTAGTCCGTATTTTTTGCACACGGTATCGAGCTTGTGGAGCAGGTCCAGCTGGACAGCCCACACCTTTTTGGCCTCCGCCGTGACGGTATAGCCCTGCCGCACCTCCTCTTTCCAGAAATCCTCCGGTATCTCTATCTGTAAATTCACCATGTCTGATATACTCCTGATCCACACGCGCTGCGCCGGTTTTGCGTTTTATTTTTCGTATCCAACCAGGAAGGCCTTCGTGTTGATGTCGACGGTCTTGGGCGGAACCTTTTCCTCGATGACCTTGAGCCACTCCTCACGGCTGAAGTCCATGTGCTGTGCGGCGAGGCCGAGGACGATGTTGTTGAAGACACGGGAGTTTCCGAGCTTCAGGGCCTCGTCCATGGCATCGATCCGGTAGACCTTGTGGGTCTTCTCGAGATTCTCGATGATGTTCTCGGGGTAGCTGGCGGCCCCCATGACGACGCTGATGGGGTCGATGCGCCAGTCGTTGACGATGAGGACGCCGTCCTTCTTGAGGAAGTTGGCGT
>CAMOGO010000203.1 GCA_946614075.1 uncultured Lachnospiraceae bacterium
GGCATTCATGATCAGGGCAACGGCATAGGAAATGACAACGCCCATGAGGATCGGGATAATGCGGAACATGCCCTTGCCCCAGATATTGAAAGCGATGATGGTGGCCAGCGCGATCAGTGCCAGGAACCAGTTGGTGGAGGCATTGGAAACTGCAGAAGGCGCCAGGCTCAGGCCGATGCAGATGATCATAGGACCGGTGACAACCGGAGGAAGGAACTTCATGACTCTCTTGACACCGACAAGCTTGATGACAAGGGCCAGAACCAGATACAGAAGACCTGCCACGACGATACCGCCGCAGGCGTAAGGAAGCTTCTCTGCGTAAGTCATGCTGGCAAAGATGCTGGTGTCTCCCTCAGCGGTACCAAGATTGGCAACCGTGCTGAAGCCGCCGAGAAATGCAAAAGAAGAACCAAGGAAAGCAGGAACCTTCAATTTGGAGCAAAGATGAAAGAACAAGGTGCCGACTCCGGCAAAGAAAAGTGTTACCTGGATGGAGAGTCCCTCTCCGTGGAAGTACTGATTGACAAGAATCGGTACAAGAATCGTCGCTCCAAACATAGCGAACATGTGCTGAAGTCCGAGGATGAGCATCTTCGGAACTCCAAGTTGCCGCGCATCGCGGATACTGCTTTGATTGTCCATGGCAATCTCCTTTCTGACAATCGGACAGTCGGTTATTCTCACCTACTGTTCATTCTAATAAGTTCTATTCGATCTTCCCGTAAAAGTCAAGACTTTTTAATCATCCGCCTCAAACTTATACCCCATTCCCCAGATGGTTTTGATCTGTTCCCCGCGTTTGCCCATTTTACTGCGAAGTTTCTTCACATGTGTGTCGATTGTGCGGGTGTCTCCATAGAAGCTGAAATTCCATACACTGTTCAAAATCTTTTCGCGGGACAACGCAACGCCGTTGTTCTCCAGGAAATAGGCGAGAAGTTCAAACTCTTTAAAGCTGAGATCCAGAAGGCTTCCGTCGACATAGGCTTCATGGGCCTGTTTGTCGATGACGATGCCGCCTGCTGAAAGCTTCTGATGCTCCTCTCCTGCTGTCCGGCGCAGCAAGGCCTCCACCCGGGCCACGAGGATCTTGGGCGAGAAGGGCTTGGAGATGTACTCGTCCGCGCCGCAGTCGAAGCCCTTCAGTTCATCGTTCTCCTCCGAGAGTGCTGTCAGCATCATGACGGGAACCTTGGATTTTTCCCGGATCCTGCGGCATACCTCATATCCATCCATTCCCGGCATCATGACGTCCAGGATGAAAAGATCGATGTCCGGATCCTTCTCGAAAAACTGCAAGGCCTCGTTTCCGTCCTCTGCTTCCAGGACGATCATGTTTTTCTTACCAAGAAAATCATGGATGAGTTTACGGATTCTCGCTTCATCATCTGCGATCAGTATCTTCGCGGGGTTCGTCATAGTCAATAGGGCTCCTTTCCGGTCAGCAGTCTTTCTTTGATAAAACGGAACGTCTTCTCTTCTCCTTCGTCCTTTAACATAGTAAGGAGCTTTACAAGCATGGCTCTCGTATCGTCGTGCATGAGCATGAGATCCTTAGTCCTCTCGTAGTACATCAGAGCGCTGGCGTCGGTGTAGCTGGCCCCCTGGTAGGTCTTGGAGGCTGCGACACGGTCGACGAACATCTCCGCCAGATAGCGGATGGGCATTTTTACACCGATGGCGGCGACCCTGTTCTTGGGGTCGGCATCGATCCAGTATTCGTAGTGATGCTTGTTTCTGCCTTTGTGATGCAGCCATGCGCTCGAATACCCCTTCTCTTCTTTCTCGGCGGCGTTCGGACTGCGGTTGCCCTGATAGTACCGGACGCCGACGAGAAATTCAGAGGGCGAGTATTTGGACAGGTCATGGAGGAGGCCCTGGCGGTAAAGGCCCAGCCTGAAGCACCCCTTCATGACCAAAAACTTGTGATGCGTGATGGTTTTAAAATGATTCCATGCTTTCATAAGAACTGATTAACTAGTACGTAGAGGATGACCGTGATCATGCCGATGCCGAACAGGATCAACCCGTAGGACATGCTGGCACCGATCCCCTCAAGGGAGGAAAGGATGTGCAGTCTCGGCAGTGTATCACCAGGTGTAAAGTCGTCCGGATTGCGCTCCGGAATAGGTACCTTTTTCAGGATCGAGTGATGCAGAAGCTCGATGCCCCAGTCGGTCAGGGAGCCCGTAAAACGGCTCACCATCGCGCACACAAAAGGTATCGCGACCTGAACGAGCGGCCGGTAAACGAGATTCTCGAGATCAAGCCATGCCGGCCAGCGGTTGACGTAAATCCGATTGCCGTTTTCGTCCTTGGCCATGAGAAGCGTCCGGATCACAAAGAGGTAGACAACGACACCGATCGTGATGGAAATCACGGCTCCCTTCAGGTTGGTCAGGGAGAAATAATGGATGGCATGCTCCGGGCCGGCACTGTTCAAAAAGCCCTGGCTCAGACGGCCGATCCCGTCCATAAAGATGTTCGGGAAAACGCCCAGCACCGGAAGGATCGCTGCCGGCACGCCAAGCGCTACCATGCTCTCTTTGTTCATGTATTTTCCACTCAAGCTGTCAAGCTTCTCCTGCTGGTACGGATTTTTCTCGATAAAGACGCAGATATAAAGCTTCGTCATGTAGGCTACGGTCAGACCGCCGGAGATTAAGAAGACCCACTCGATGCCCTTGTACAGAGCGATGGACTGCCCCGATTCCTCGAGAAGCTCGATATACTCCACGATCCCCTCATGAAGGAGGGTCTTGCTGATATAGCCGTTGAAAAGCGGAATACCCATGATGCCGAGGGCGCCGGACAGGAAAATCGCATTCAGGAGCGGCTTTCCGCGTCCAAAGCCACGAATTTCATTCAGGTCAAGCTGGTGAAGGTTCATGTAGACCACACCGGCTGCCATAAAGAGGACGAGCTTGATCAGGGAATGGTTTACCATGTGGAGAACCGTACCCCAGGCTGCCAGTCCGTTCTCATGCGCCAGAAGGCACTGCATGCCGATGCCGACCAGGATAAATCCGATCTGCGACATGGACGAGCAGGCCAGCGTACGCTTTAAGTCGATCGAGAAGACCGCGATGAAGGCGCCTAAGAACATGGTGATGACGCCGATGCCGAGCACCAGCTGTCCCCAGGCAGGATCTCCGAAGAAAATGTGGCAGCTGACCGCCAGGATTCCGAAAATACCGACCTTGGTCAGGATACCGGAAAGCAAGGCAGAGGCCGGTGCCGGAGCGACCGGGTGAGCCTTGGGAAGCCAGATATGCAGCGGGTACATACCGGCCTTGGCGCCGAAGCCGAACAGGATCAGGAAGCCGGCAATGTAGAGAGCCTTCCGATCCGAGACAGCCTGTGCAGATGCATAAAGATCTGTGATCTTAAGAGTTCCCGTCATGTGATACAGAAGGAACAGACCCATCAGCATGACCATACCGCCGATCACGGCGACCGCGATATAGGTTTCGCCTGCGCGCATGGCGCCCGGCTTCTCGTCGTGGACGACCAGGACATACGACGTGAAGGACATGATCTCAAAGAACACAAAGGCGGTAAAGAGATCTCCCGACAGGAACACGCCCATCGTCGCGCCGCATGTCAGCAGATTGAACAGGTAATAGCGGTTCCGGTTCCGGTAATGATGAAGATATTCCCGTGAGAAAATGATCGTCATCATCCACATAAGCGCAGCGATGCCGCCGTAGAGGGCGTGGAAGCCGTCAAGCTCCAGATACAGCCCGTAGCCGCAGATCCCATCCCACGTAAAGGATGTGGTATGTCCTGTCGCTGCGAAGATGAAATAGCCGGCCGCGACTGCAAATTCCAGGATACTGGCAGCAT
>CAMOGO010000204.1 GCA_946614075.1 uncultured Lachnospiraceae bacterium
GCCGTCAGGGTGGAATGAAAACGGCGTATGGCGCATAGCCTCTCCCGGTTGCCGGCTGGTAGGTCAGGTGGGGTTTAGTGCCAGTTGTTGCGTTGGCGGGCGGCTTCGTACATGAGGAGGGAGGCGGCTACGGAGGCGTTCAGGGACTCGAGCTTTCCGGCCATGGGGATGCGGATCCGGCCGTCACACAAAGCGATCGTCTGCGGTGTCAGGCCGTTTCCCTCGTTCCCGATCAGAAAGGCTGTGCCCTTCCGGTAGTCAGGTGTCGTGTAAAGAACACTCTCCTCGATGATGGCTGCGTAGCAGACAATGCCTTTTTCCTGGAGGCTGGACAATATCCGTAGGAAGTCGTCCTCTCCGGCAGCGATGCCAACCGGCATACGATACATGGCTCCCATCGTGGAACGTGTCACCTTTGGGCTGTACAGGTCCACGCAGTCTTTGGACATAAAGACAGCGTCCACGCCGGCGCCTTCGGCGGTTCGCAGGATCGTGCCGAGGTTTCCTGGATCCTGGAGATTCTCCAGGCAGATGACCAGAGGCTTTTCAGGCAGGGAATCGATGAGTTCCTGGGCTGAGCGGCTGTCCTGCCGTACGAGGGCCAGGATGCCTTGGGGCGTCTTGGTGTCGGAGAGGGACCGGAAGACGTCATCACTTGTAATCTCCACGGGGACATCTTCCCATCTTTCCAGTCCGTATTCTCCCACGTAGCTTTCTGAGATATAGACCTTTTCGACCCGGGAAAGAGGTGCTTCTTCGCACATGCGTCTGCCTTCTGCGACAAAAAGTCCCTGCCGGCGGCGTTCCTTGGCGAGGCGAAGCAGGGAGTTAATATTTTTGATCTGAGGATTGGACGTGCTGGTAATCATTCCATCATGCTCCATTACAGGAAAATAGTGATGCAGCGCATGAAGCGCTGCATCGGTTTTTTTGCTCAAAAATTATTTGCCCGGATAAACGATGACGCTGTCGACGTCGTAGCCTTTCAGAAGCTTGCGGCCTTCCAGGCCTGCCAGCTCCATCAGGAAGACGAGCTTTACTACCTTGCCGCCGACTCCCTCAATCAGCTTGACGATCGCCTCGGTGGTGCCGCCGGTTGCGATCAGGTCGTCGATGACGACTACCTTCTGTCCGGGCTTGATGGCGTCCTTGTTCATCTCGATGGTAGCGCTGCCGTACTCCAGATCATAGCTGATCTCCACGGTCTCGCGGGGCAGCTTGCCCTTCTTGCGGATCGGAACGAAGGGTTTTTTCTTCAGATAAGCGATCGGCGTACCAAAGATGAAACCTCTGGCCTCGGGACCGACGACGACGTCAAAATCGACGTCCTCCAGCTTTTCCAGCATGCCCTCAATTGCCAGCTGCAGTCCGTCTGCATCCTGAAGGACACTTGTCACATCGCGGAAAATGATACCCGGCTTCGGGAAATCCGGAATACTTACTACGTAATCTTCTAATTTTTTCATCTCGCTATACATCCTTTTTCATTGCCGCGCTGCCGCGCCGCATGTATTTTGTCCTGTGCAGAAGCGGTGTTCAGCCTCCAGGAAGCGAAAAAAGTATAGCACATGCAGGTGACAATTACAAGATTCCCTTGCATGTCACCTGCTTTACGGCTGCTCGGGCACCATGCCGGTATTGGTCAGTGTAATACTCTCCTCTGCCATCGTCGGAAGCATAATGTACTCCTGCCCTGCTTCGTCCATAAAGACCGTATCAAAGAGGATCTCTGCGTCTTCTATTACATTTACGGGCGTCATGAGTGTCTGGATTCCGCTCCCTCTGAACATGCCGGAGTAGCTATTGCAGCCTGACATGTCAAACCCGGACAGATCCAGGCTTTCCAGCATATAGGTGTTCTCAAACATATAGGACATGTAATAGACATTGGAAGTATCAAAAGAAGATAAATCCAGGCTCTTTAAGCTCCAGCAGTCAGAGAACAGAGCATCCATATCTGTGACCGTTTCCGTATTGAGTCCCGTCAGATTCACAGATTCCAGACGGTAGCAGTTTTCAAACATATTGTAGATCCGGACAGCACTCGAGAAATCCATCACGCTCAGGTCAATTTCCTTCATGCTTGCACAGTCTGAGAACATATAGGTAAAGTTGGTGACCGTGGAGGTATCCAGGACGGACAGATCCACACTCAGAAGGCTCACACATCCGCTGAACATACTGGAAAAGGTCGAAGCGCTTGAGGTATCCAGGACGGATAGATCCACACTCTTTAAACTCTTACAGTTTTGGAATAGCTCGCTGAAATCGGATACGTTGGATGTATCAATTCCATCCATCACGATCGTTTCCAGACTCTCACAGCCATAAAACAGACCACAAAGAGTCGTGAGGTTTCCGATACTCATGCCGCTTAGGTCAATCTCCTTAAGAGAGACACAGTTGCGGAACATGTAGCTGATATCCTTAAGATCCGGTGCATCGACATTATCCAGGATAATCTCCTGAAGCGAAGAACAGCCGGAAAACAGATTGTACATGGAGGTCACGCTGGCAAAATCCATATCTGAAAAATCGATGCTTGTCAGGCCGCTGCACCCGTAAAACATAGCATTCATCGACTCCAGCTTGCTGGTATCAAGCCAGGACAGATCGAGCTCCGTGAGACCGGAGCACTGATAGAACAGTTCCTTCATTATCGTGACACGGGAGGTGTCGAAGGAGGAAAGATCAACGGTCTTTAATGCGTAGCAGTACGCGAACATGCCATCCATATTGGTGAGCTTTGAGGTATCCCACCCGCTTAAATCCACGGAGATAAGCCGGTCGCTGCTGCTGAACATGCGGGCCATGGTTTCGACCTTTCCGACATCCAGACTGCTTAGATCAAGGGTAATCAAAGCATCGCAGTCAGCGAACATATAGCTCATGTCATCGACACGAGATGTATCCAATCCGTTGATGTCAACACTTGTCAGATTTGTACAGTAACGGAACATCTCCGACATATTCCTGACATCGGAGGTGTCTGCCTCGCCGAAGGTGACACTTCTGAGTCTGCTGCAGTCATAGAACATTCTGGCCATAGAACGGACACTGCCAAAATCAAGTCCGCTAAGATCCACGCTGAGCAGGTTGTCACAATTCTGGAAGAGGCTTCCCATCTCCTCTGTATCCGAAATATCCAGACCGCTGATGTCCACATCCAAAAGGTTCGTCGTATCCTTGAACAGTCCTGTGATGTCCTCTGCCGCTTCTACGCCGCCCAGGATGGAAATGCTCTGTACGGTCGGGGCAAAGGTTGCGGAAGATCCGCCCGTACCCTCGAGGATGACATGGTAGGATTCCCCGTCAAGCTCTGCATTCGGATAGATCATCAATGCTCTGGCAGATCCGGTGTAGCTGTACAGAATGACATCCGGCCCATCCAGGTCATAGTCCCAGCCATCGAGGGACATGACACGATCGGCAGCATCCGTCATGTCATCCATGGCTTCCGTCTGAGCCATCTCCTCCATGGCTTCCGTCTGGGCCATTTCCTCTATGGCTTCGGTTTCCGCCATCTCCTCCATGGCTTCCGTCTGGGCCATTTCCTCCATGGCTTCCGTCTCTGCCATTTCTGCCACGTTTTCTTCCTGTGCCGCTGCGGCGCCGCCCTGTGTCAGTGCGGCTGCCCCTCCCTCGGCCATGACAGGCACAGCCATCAGACTCACGCACAGTGTCAAAGCAGTCAACATTGCTCCCCACTTTCTCATAAGGCAAGTCTCCTTTCTTTCCCCTGAGGCCACATCTGCAATAAGCGGATGTCAGCCTGACAAAGCTTTACAAAGTCTATTATAGGAAATAGAGAAAGTGCTCACATACCGTGTCA
>CAMOGO010000205.1 GCA_946614075.1 uncultured Lachnospiraceae bacterium
TCATCTCCGTCGCAAACCGGCGGATATATTCCATCAATACATAGATACAGTCGGTCTCCTTGGCCTCCCCGCGGACGATATCGCCGGCGAGAGAGTGGCAGGTGGGCGCTCCGCATGCGCCGCAGTCCAGGCCCGGGAAGTGGGAGGTGAGTTCCTCGACCTTCATGACCAGCTTTAGGTTCTCCTGGAAGGTGCTTCCCAGAGAGGTGAAGGGCTTGGGCTCTACTTCCTCTGTCCAGGCTCCCATGTCCGGAAGATCTGTCGGAAGAACGGATACCGGCATATACTTGCGCAGGGCAGTCATCTTGGTCTTTGCGAGATAGGGATTCTCGACCGTGAGCACGCCGCCCACGCAGCCGCCCGGACATGCGTCCAGCTCCACGAACTGGAGGTTGGGGTACTTGTCATCCTCCAGGTCGTTGAGGACCCGTTTGCAGTTCTCGATCCCGTCCGCAGCCAGATAGGAATCGTTGATGAGCCCTGCGGCTTCGCCGCCGCTTAAGCCCCAGCCGATTCCGATGCGGCCGGCCAGCGCGATATCCTCCAGGTCGTCTATCTCCTCAGCGACCTCTGTCATGTGGGGCACCAGTTTCAGATAGACGTCCTTGATGGCCAGCGTAACATCTACTTCCGTCTTCTTGACCCCGATCGGCTCCCGGCATGCCGAAACCTTGGCCGGGCAGGGGGAGATAAAGAAGATGCCGATCTTCTCGGAGGGCAGACCGGTCTCCTTCATGGCCTGCTCCCTGGCAAGAGCCGCGGCGATCTCCACGGGCGGCTGGATGGGAAGCAGGTGGTCGATCAGGCCGGTAAAGCTTGTGTAGATCAGTTTGACGATGGTGGGACAGGCTGTTGAGATGATCGGCCATTTCTCCGGATGTTCTTCGACATACTTGCGGGACATGGCAGAGACGATCTCGGCGGCGTGCGCGACCTCATAGACCTTATCGAACCCCATCCGCAAAAGAGCATAGAGGAGGATGTTAACATCCGTAAGTTCGTTGAACTGGCCGTATAAAGATGGTGCGGGAAGCGCGACCTTATATTCAAAATCGTCCATACGGCTCAGAGAGTCGTACACCGGAATCTTTGCATGGTGATTACAGATCCGCACGCATTCGCCGCAGTCTATGCAGCGCTCGCTGAGGATCTGTGCTTTTTTGCCCCTCACACGGATGGCCCTGGTGGGGCATCGTTTAATACAGTTCGTGCAGCCGACGCATTTATCCCTGTCGAGCAGCACGGAGTGAAGAACATCGGAACCGGACGTACCCATCGTTGCTCCTTTCCGGATCAGTCTTATTGATTATGCCATAGGGCACATTGCATCGTGGTCAGTGATTCTTTGCCGTGCCATCGCAGCCGTGTCATTTCAGGTGGATGTGCATGGTAACGGTCGTTCCGACACCGATCGTCGTGTCGATGTCGAGGCTGTCCGTATATTTTTTCATGTTGGGCAGGCCCATGCCGGCGCCAAAGCCCAGGTTGCGGACATTCTCCGAGGCAGTCGAATAGCCGGCCGTCATGGCCTTTTCGATATCCGGGATGCCGGGTCCTACGTCCGCAAGGACCATGCAGATGTCGTCCTCCGAAACCGTAACGGTGATCTGGCCGCCGTTGGCGTGGATGACCATGTTGATCTCACCCTCGTAAATGGCTATGGAGACTCTGCGGATGACGTCTGCAGGAATGCCCAGCATCTTCAGCTTCTTCTTGACGTCTGTGGAGGCTCCGCCGACCCGGGTGAAATCTTCCCCGTCCACTTCATATTTGAATTCAATAGAGTCGCTCATAGTCAGAACCTCCTCGCAGCCCGCTCGCGTAAAGAAGCCCGCAGGCAGTAAACATCCTGTGCCCGGTCGCCAGCACGACGATGCCGGCTTCTTCCGCCAGCTCCAGCATCTGCTCGGTCGGCTTCTTGTCCCGTACGAACAGCACGCATTTCATATCGATCATCTCCGCTGTCCGGATGACCTGGGGATTGCAAAGTCCGGTGACCAGCATGGCCTGATCTTTGACGAATGCCAGGACATCGCTCATCATATCGGACCCGCAGGCGGAGAGGATCTCTTCGTCCAGCCGGTCTTCCCCCACTAAAACTCTCGCATGTGCAGCATTCATCGCATCTCTGATCGTCATTGCATTAGCCTCCAAATTCAAAATAACCAAAAAATAAGGATTTCCGAACCGATATTGCACATTTTTAATAATTGTATCATAACATAAACAATCCTGCGCGTCAAAAAAATGGGAATATCTCTTTTCAGTGTCCTTTCCTTTGTGTTATAATCAACCAAACAGCATATTACGTTGTTAAATCATGGCTGGCGTCGGACCGGTCTTTGTGTTATGCTGTAAAGAACATGAGTTTCTGGCAGCCGTCTCATGAGGGAACGGGAGTCCGGAGACAGGGGCAAGGGGGGAAAACTGCCCTCTCTTTGTCTATTTTTTATCATGGACACACGTTGTTATTCTACACTACAGTGAGGAGGATTTTTTATGTGTTCTTCTGGCACAACTACCGGAATTGCTTTTTCCGGTACACCTGAGCAGAAAGAAAAGCTTCTGCAGGTCATTGCCGCAAAGAAAGACGAACCGGGCGCTCTGATGCCGATCCTGCAGGAAGCTCAGGCAATCTACGGCTATCTCCCGATCGAGGTTCAGACGATGATCGCGGAAGAGATGGATATTCCGCTTGAGAAGGTGTATGGAGTATCTACATTCTATGCGCAGTTCAGCCTGAATCCCAAGGGAAGGAACCAGATTTCCGTATGTCTTGGAACAGCCTGCTATGTAAAAGGCTCAGGTCTTGTTATGGAGGAGATCTCCAAGCAGCTTGGCATCGGTAACGGAGAATGCACGCCGGACGGCAAGTTCTCTCTGGATGCATGCCGTTGTGTCGGCGCCTGCGGTCTTGCTCCGGTCATGCTGGTAAACGACGACGTTTACGGCCGTATGACTCCGGATCAGGTCAAGGACATTCTTGCGAAGTACGAATAAGCAGGAAGACTTCATCTTGTCACTTCATTGAGACTCCCGCCTTATGCGGGCGGTGAGCGGAAGGTATTCCGTCTTGAATGTAAGAGGTACAGCCTATGATGCCTGAGATTTCCCTCAATGTACTGGATGTGGCGGAGAACTCCACACGTGCCGGAGCCTCGCTTGTCACGATCACCGTAGAGGCGGACACTGCGGCCGATACGCTCACGATCGTGATCGCGGATGACGGCTGCGGAATGACGAGCGAACAGGTATCCAGGGTAACGGATCCGTTCTTCACGACCAGAACGACAAGAAAGGTGGGACTTGGAGTCCCCTTCTTCAAAATGGCCGCTGAACTGAGCGGGGGAAGCTTCTCGATCGAGTCGCAGGTAGGAAAGGGTACGACCGTAACGGCAGTCTTCGGATTGTCCAATGTGGACCGCATGCCCCTTGGGGATATGACCTCCACCATGCATTCGCTCATCACGATGCATGAGGACACCGACTTTTTGTACCGCTATACCTACGATGGGGACTCCTTTGAGCTTTCAACCGCCGAAATGAGAGAGATCCTCGGGGATGTATCTTTCCGGGAACCGGAGGTTTCCGGTTATATCAGGGAATTTCTGAAGGAAAATGAAGCAGATGTAACCAAAGGACGAAGTATTTAAGAAAGGATCAACGCAGTTATGAAATCTTTAGCAGAACTGAAAGCTATACGCGATCGTATGCAGGGTCAGCTTGGGATGCGTGAAGAGGGTGAAGACCAGACCCGCGTCGTAGTCGGGATGGCCACCTGCGGTATTGCAGCAGGCGCACGTCCCGTCCTGAATAAA
>CAMOGO010000206.1 GCA_946614075.1 uncultured Lachnospiraceae bacterium
TGTCCTGCGCTCCGGGGAGGTCGGACCGATCGTTTTCACCTCCTCAATGAGGATGAAGGGCGGCACCCGGATCGAGATGATCTGCGGAGGCCGTACCTTAAAGTACCTGTGGGAGCTGAAAAACCAGGTCGACCAGATCTCGCACCTGCTGTCGGCACAGTGGGATGAAACGGCGAAGGCCGTCACAAAGCTCCATGAGGAGAGCGTACGGATGAAGGCCGAGAAGGTCCACCGCGAGCAGGAGCATGCCGATGAGCTGATCCGTCAAAGCGCGGGAGCCGGGAATGTCCTTTTCGTAGAGGGCGATTTGTCCCCCGATGTCCTCCGCCGCCTGGCGAATGACACGATGGAGGTCTGCGGAGGCATCTGCGCTGCCTTTGCAGGAACCGACGAGACAGGCTACCGGTATTTCATCGGGCAAAAGGACGGCGACGTGCGCAGCCTCGTAAAGGAGGTCAATATGCGCCTTGACGGCAAAGGCGGCGGAAGACCTTACTTCGCACAGGGCTCGGTAAAGACCACCGCCGCCGGAATCCGGGAGCTGTATCAGGAATTGTGGGGCTGATTTTCGCAGGGAGAATGCCTCGTCCTAAGCCGCGGCCGCACCTGGGATGAGCCAGAAGACTACAGCCTGGACAGGAACCAGAGCAGACCGGCAAAGATCGAGAAATCAGACAGATTAAATGTGATATGTCGAATAGGGCGTATGGGGAGATGGATATAGTCTACCACATAGCCCTTTTTGATTCTCTCGAGCGCATTGCAGGCACCGCCGCCCAGAATGAGGCCGGCCGCGATAGCAAGAGAGGTTCTGGACTTCTTGGCACCGTGCTCCAGCAGGAAAAGAAGGATGCTCCCGATCGCAAGCATGACCACCGGCAGAGACTTGGCAAGCGCCGGGATCTGCTTCGCAAGGCCTAGGATCATCCCGTGATTGTGAACCCGGTCAAGAGGAAAGACCCGAAGGGCCTTCTTCTTCCGCCAGTAAGAAGCCGGATGCTTCTCAATGATATGCTTCACCGTGAAATCCAGCACCAGAACACCGGAAAAAACAGCCAAAAACAACAACATAATAATCTCCATTCATCGTGGCCAACAACACGATCCGGCAAACAATAATACTCAGCCAACAAAACGATTCAGCTAATCCTGTTTCTCAAGCAATAACACTTTTGAACCATTCACACTCTTCATCATTGAACCGCTTCGCCTCCTCAGACCGTATGATGAGGTGGAAAACGTGGTTCAGAGGCGCCTCCTCGGTCCCATACGTCTTATCGACGAAGAGGGTCCCATTTCCTTTCAGCGCCTGCACGAGCTTCGCCTGCGCCGGCGGACCCGCTAGCGGATCCTTGTTGGCAGTCATGACAAAGCAGGGAGGAAAGTCTGCGGAAATCTGGGAAGAAGCATTCAGCCGGGCCAGCTCATCCCGGATCCGGCCGCCCTTTACGAGCGCCCGCAGCAGATCCTTGGTAAAGAAATCAGCCTTATCCAAATCAAAGTCGTAAATACCGCAGTTCAGGCCAAGTGCTTTTGGCACAAAAGCCTTCCCATCCGGACCGGTCGGCACCGGAAAAGGGAAAAGAGCAGCAAAGTCCGGCTTGGTGCCGATGGCACTGTAAAGAGCGAGCATATGCGCCCCGGCCGAGTCCCCGACCGCACAGACCCGGGAAAGATCAAAACCGTAGGTTTTGGCATTTTCCGGATTGGCAAGCCAGGAAAAGACGAGACTCGTATCCTCGATCCCCGCCGGGAATTTGAACTCCGGCGCCAGACGGTACGTGAAATTCACGACGGCAAACCCACGGCAGGCCAAATCCATGCAGTAAAACTGGTATCTCTCCTTATCCCCGTAGGCCCAGCCCCCACCATGCACACTGACGATGACCGGCAAAGGACCTTCAGAGTCTCTTGGACGGTAGACATCAAGCACCTGCCACTTCCGGTCCACACCATAAAGAATATCGTCAAACCGCTCGATCTGCGCAGGCGTAGACAGCCCCGCATCCCGCGCATCATCTCCCTTTTTAAACATACGGCGGATCATCCAGGTCGAAATCGTCATGTCAGCATTCCTCCAGTCTGGTAAACATTGGTGGTAAATATTGATGATAAATATTGATGGTAAACATTGGTGGCAAACATCGGGCCTTTCCTATAGCACGGCTGCGCTGCCCGGGAAAGCTTATGGCATCTGGTGCTATTTTAGTATAAAGAAAATACATACGCAAGGCCGAATAAAACACGGCAGGGGTGGCATTTTTGCCCGAAATGCGCTAAAATAGCCGAACCAAAGCGAGAAAGGAGGGCCCACTATGGACCGGGAAGAAAACATTGATGTATTGTTTGAGAAGTTAAAAGAGATGCTCGATGAACGACGGTACCGAGATTTGAAGGACGCCCTCTCGGAAATGAACGAGGTAGATATCGCCGAGTTCCTTTCCGGCCTCGAGAACAACGAGCAGACCGTGATCGCCTACCGGAGCCTCGGAAAAGAGCTCGCGGCAGACGTTTTCTCCAACCTGGATCCGGATATCCAGGAATCGATCATAAACGCCATCACCGATAAAGAGCTTCAGGAAATCATGGGCGAGCTCTTCGTCGATGACGCGGTCGACATGCTCGAGGAGCTCCCCGCCAACGTTGTAAAGCGAGTGCTCCGCAACACCACCCCTGAGGACCGGAAGATCATCAATCAGTTCCTCCAGTACCCGGAAAACTCCGCCGGCAGCATCATGACGGCCGAGTTTATCGACCTCAAAGACAACATGACCGTCGAGGACGCCATCAAACGCATCCGCCGCACCGCCGACGACAAGGAAACCATTTACACCTGCTACGTGCTCGACAACAGCCGCCACCTGATCGGCGTCGTAACCGTCAAGCACCTCCTCCTGTCCCAGGACGACGACCTGGTGACAGATATTATGGATGACGACGTATTTAAGGTCACGACAACAGATGACCAGGAAGAGGTCGCCTACCTTTTCTCCAAATACGACCTCCTGTCCATCCCCGTCGTCGACAAGGAAAACCGCCTCGTCGGCATTGTAACCGTCGACGACGCCATGGACGTCATCGAGGAAGAGGCAACCGAGGACTTTGAAAAAATGGCCGCCATGCTTCCTTCCGAAAAACCCTACCTGAAGATGGATGTCATCACCTTGTTCCGCAACCGCATCCCGTGGCTGCTCATCCTCATGATATCCGCAACCGTCACCGGATCGATCCTCGGCCGCTTTGAAAGCGCCTTCGTCGCCTTCCCCATCCTCGTCACCTGCATCCCGATGCTGACCGACACCGGCGGCAACGCCGGCAACCAGACCAGCACCACCGTCATCCGTGGTATGGCCCTGCGTGAGATCGAGCCCGAAGACGTGCTGAAGGTCATGTGGAAAGAATTCCGCGTCGCGACTCTCTGCGGCGGAACCCTGGCCGTGGTCAATTTCATCCGGATGATGCTGATGTATCCCGGCCACGCCGCCGAGAGCCTCACCGTCTCCATCGCCGTGATCGTCTCGGTCATGCTTGCGAAGGCCGTCGCCAGCATCCTCCCCATCGGCGCGAAGGTGCTTCACTTAGATCCCGCCCTCGTCGCCTCCCCGATGCTCACCACCGTCGTCGACGCCATCGCCCTCACCGCCTACTTCATGATCGCCCGCCTCATCCTCCCGATCTGAACCGCGGCATTCTACCCAAAAACCATGAGGGCTTTCAGAAGCCCTCTATTTTCTTAGAAGAAGGCGGCAGCCAATGTATACCTCTCCGGCGACGCTGGAGCGGAGCACTTAGCGGCAGTCGAGTCATGAGACG
>CAMOGO010000207.1 GCA_946614075.1 uncultured Lachnospiraceae bacterium
ATTGCAGTTTCAGCCGACGAACCAAGAATGTCGGCGATATATCTCTGGCTTGTAGCGTCTTCGATGCATCTTCCGATTCCTAGTGCGGCAGTCCCCTTGCTACGGAGTTTACAGAGTGGAATTCGCTTACGGCTCGGACTCCAAGAGATAAATCTCACAGAGTGAGGAGTTGGCGAGTTTCGTGAAATTGGTGCAGATCCCGCAGGAGACGAG
This sequence comes from uncultured Lachnospiraceae bacterium, assembly GCA_946614075.1. Next base: position 214 of record CAMOGO010000207.1, read on the forward strand.
GTCGTTTAAAACCGAGCCCGCATCATAGCCTTCCGTCCAGTAGGTGTCCGTGTTGATCCACAGGATGAGACGACCGTCCTCCTCCAGTGTGGAGCGGATCACATCTTCGTCCAGGAGGCTGTCGTAGTCATTCATATAAACCGCGCTCATCTGGCGGAGCTTGGTGAAGTTCCCGGTGGGGACAGCGCTTCCGCGGCGCACCACGACGACACCCCGCAGATCGCTGTAATCGCTCAGTGCACGGTCCACGGCAGCATCGGCGGTAAAGAGATACTCGCAGGCCTGATTCCGGTAATGCAGTGGCGCAGATACGGCGGTAAACGCGATCAAAAGGGCCGGGAGCAAAAAGGCCGGGGCTTTGATCAGAACGAAGACGTCCTCCAGATACACGGTAAGTAGCAGGAAAATCCAGGGAACAAGGTAATAGACATACCGGGTGTAGACGAACTCGCCGCCGATAAAGGCGACTGTGAGGGCGGTCAGGATAATGACCGCAAACATCCACCACAGAAGGAACGGGATCGCCAGAAGGTGCTCTTTCAGATCCCCGGAGCGCATCAGGGCAACACCGGCGCCAAGGGTGATAAGGGCCATGAGTCCGCAGAAAACGACGGCGCCGGTAAGACTCCCTGCCAGTCGGGAAAGGAGCATGCCTGTCAGGACGACGGTCTGCTTTACAAACAGGGGGATGTTAAAGAGATTAGCCATGATCTGTGATCCGACATTGTTGCTTTCCTGTCCCAGGACCTGGGAAAAGACAGCGGGGTAGGTCGCGACCACCAGCAGGATGGCGAAAAGAGCGCCGAAGCCGTAGAGCAGGAAGGTTTTGAAGTCCTTTTTGTACAGCAGGTAAAAGCAGGTGAAAAGGACACCCCAGAAGCTTAAGAAAGCGAAGTAGTACTGTGTGTAGGTCCCGAGGAAAATCACGAGGAAAACCGCACCCATGACCGGCGCCAGGAAGCCGTCCTGATACAGGCTGACGTGCAGATCCAGGAAAATCACCGCGAACAGGGTCAGCAGCGCGTACATGCGGATGAAAAGGACGGTATCTACGGCAAGCAGCGAGAAGCCGTAGAGGAGAAGCGGCAGAAGCGCCATCTTCCGGCGGCCCATGAGCCGCTCGCTGACGTGCAGGAGAAAAAGACCCGTGACGGCAAAGCAAACGACGTTCGGCAGGCAGCCGATCCATTTGTCAAAGCGGCCGGGGAAGAAAGAAGACACGGTGTGGAGCATCCAGTAGTACAGAGGCGGATGCGCGTCGAGGGAATTATTCCGGTAGACCGACGGATAGGCAAACTGCTCCCCCTGCTGGACGGTCGCAAACTCATCAAAATCTGTCTGGTCCACCCAGGTGCCCCACATCCAGTCCGCGTTGTTAAAGCTGTTGGTATCATAGCTGTTGGAGAGGATAAAGGAGTAGATTTCATCGATATGGAACTCCTGCTTTTGTCTTATGGTGAAGATAAGAAGCACGGTCTGTAAGGCGATGATACAGGCTGCGAGAAGGTAAAAAAATCGGCGGGAAAGAGTAGTCGTAGTCATGGACGCTCCTTTGCGTAAGGCAGCCGGAAGATGCCGCGTACGCTTTATCAGTAGTGATGCGAGGCGAAGCTTCGCAAGGAAGTATTAATGAATAATAGCATAGTTCCCGTCTGACTTCAACGAAGGAGAAAACGTGGCTTGATTTTTCTCCGTGACAAAGGTACTGTAGTAACGAGAGTTTACCGATGATAAATCCGGAAAAGGGAAAGGGACGGACAAGGCCGCTTTTTTAAGAGGAAGCGGCAAGGCCGTGAAGGAGCAAATGGCACAGAACAAAAAAGGCCTGCCGGCGCGGATCGAGGTCCGCGGGGCAAGGGTTCATAATCTGAAAAATATAGATGTGGATATCCCGCTGAATGAGATTGTCGGCATTGCCGGCGTTTCGGGATCGGGAAAGTCTTCCCTGGCGCTTGGCGTCCTGTACGCGGAGGGCTCGAGAAGATATCTGGAGTCGCTTTCGACCTACACGAGAAGACGGATGACGCAGGCCTCCCGGGCGCAGGTGGATGACGTGCGCTACGTACCGGCGGCATTGGCGCTGCATCAGCGTCCCGGCGTCCCCGGAATCCGCAGCACCTTCGGCACCTCCACCGAGCTTTTAAACAGCCTGCGGCTGATGTTTTCCCGACTCTCCAACTACACCTGCCCCAACGGACACGTACTGGAGCCCACGATGGATTTTGCCGCGGAGAAGGAGGTAAGGTGTCCGGTCTGCGGCGAGGTGGTCGACATCATCGGTGCGGAGGAGCTGGCGTTCAACAGCACCGGCGCCTGCCCGAACTGCGATGGAACCGGTATGGTGTGGGAGGTGGACGAGTCGACCCTCGTACCGGACGAGTCGTTGTCGATCGACGAAGGAGCGGTCGCCCCGTGGCAGAACCTGATGTGGTCGCTGATGAAGGACGTTGCCCGGGAGATGGGCGTGCGCACGGATGTGCCGTTTAAGGACCTGAGTCCGGAGGAGAAGGAGATCGTCTTCCGGGGCCCGGCGGAAAAGAAGCACATCATGTACGTCAACGAGAAGACAAATGTGGCCGCCGAGATGGATTTTACCTACTACAGCGCGGTGCATACGGTGGAAAACGCGCTGGCCAAGGTGCAGGATGAAAAGGGCATGAAGCGCGTGGAAAAATTCCTGCGCCACGGCGTGTGCCCGTGCTGCCACGGCAGCCGGCTTTCGGAGCGGGCCCGCATGCCGCATCTGAGAGGGATTTCTCTGGATCAGGCCTGTGAAAAGACCCTGGCGGAGCTGGTAAATTGGGTGGATGGCGTTCCGGCCTCCCTGCCGGAAGAGATGCGCCCGATGGGGGCCAATATCTGCGAATCCTTCCAGGATACCGCCAGGAGGCTTGTGGACCTCGGACTGTCCTACCTGACTCTGGACCGGGCTGCCTCGACCCTTTCGACGGGAGAGCGGCAGCGGACGCAGCTGGCCCGGGCCGTGCGAAACCGCACGACGGGCGTCCTGTATGTCCTGGATGAGCCGTCCATCGGCCTGCATCCGGCCAATATCGAGGGCCTGATCGGTGTCATGGAGGATCTGAAGGCAGACGGAAACTCGGTCGTGCTGGTGGATCACGATGTGCAGGTCCTGGCAGCCGCGGATCATATCATAGAGCTCGGGCCGGAGGCCGGCGCAGGCGGCGGCAGGGTGATCGCACAGGGAACGGTGCAGGAGCTCAGCCAGGATGAGCAGTCCATGATCGGACCGTATTTCCGGCCGGGTGAGAATGCCGTTCTGCGAAAACGTGCCAGCAAGGAGGAGCTTTTTGCAATCGGGGAGATCGATATGACCACCGGCCCGATCCATACCGTGAAGCCTCTGAAGGTCCGGCTTCCCAAGGGGAGATTGTCGGTCGTGACCGGTGTTTCCGGCTCCGGAAAAACCACCACGATCCTGGAGAGCCTGATCCCCGCGCTGCAGGCGGCCATCGATGGAAAAACGCTGCCCGCCCACGTAAAAAGCATAAAGGCACCGGGGATCCACACGGTAAAGCTGATCGATGCGACCCCGATCGGGATCAACGTCCGGTCGACGGTGGCGACTTACG
>CAMOGO010000208.1 GCA_946614075.1 uncultured Lachnospiraceae bacterium
GCTTCCTCATCGCCGCCCTCGACGGTAACGGTGACGGTGTCGCCCTGCTTGATGCCAAGGCCCATCAGAGCCATCAGCTTCTTGGCTTCTGCTGCCTTGCCGGCGGGATTAACGACCTTGATCACGGCGTCATAGCTCTTTGCTTCCTTGGCCAGGTTGCCGGCGGGTCTTGCATGGATGCCGACGGGATCGGTAATGGTGTACTCAAATGATTTCATGATGTTCTCCTCTCTTATTTTATACGGGAGTCAGTCTCCCTGTATTTCGTGATCATTGGGTCCGCGGGCAGCGCCGCGTCCGGTCTTCAGTGATTGCCCTGGCCGTAGTAGGCGTTCGGGCCGTGCTTACGCATGAAGTGCTTGTCAAAGATGCACTGCGGGGCGGGCTCTACCTTCGGGTTGACCTGCTCCGTGAGGATGTCCATCTTCGCGACCTCTTCGAGGACGACGGCGTGATAGACGGCCTGCGCGGCATCCTTGCCCCAGGTGAAGGGACCGTGGTTGCGGCAGACAACGCCGGGTACATAGACCGGATTGATCCCGCGGGTCCTGAAGGTCTCCACGATCACGTTGCCGGTGTTGGTCTCATAGTCTTCCTCGATCTCCTCGGGCGTGAGGTTTCTCGCGCAGGGAACGGGACCGTAGAAGTAATCCGCGTGGGTCGTGCCGTAGGCGGGAATGTCACGGCCGGCCTGAGCCCAGGCTACTGCGTGCGGGCTGTGGGTATGCACGATGCCGCCGATCTCGGGGAATGCGTTGTAGAGGACGAGATGAGTCTTGGTATCGGAGGAAGGATTAAGATCGCCTTCTACTTTGTTTCCCTTAAGGTCCATGACAACAAGGTCCTCGGGACGAAGCTCATCATACTCCACACCTGAAGGTTTGATGACGAACAGACCGGCTTCGCGGTCGATTCCGCTGACATTGCCCCAGGTATAGGTGACGAGGTTGCGTCTGGGCAGCTCCATGTTTGCTTCATACACGCGGCGTTTCAGTTCTTCTAACATGTGTTTCCTCCTTTGATATACGGTGCACCCTCATGGATGTGTGTATCTTATTATCGCATTATTCCGTGATCGTGTACATAGCGACTTCGTCGATCTCACGGTTTGTCGCGACGATCACATCTTTTCCTTCCTTATTGACAAAGTGCATCGCGTTCGCGCAGCCGGTGTTCCGGTCGATGAATTCGGTCTTGTAATTGCCGGCCTCGGCGTCCCAGGTGATCGCAATGGTATCCTTTGTGCCCTTGCGCCAGCCGACGATCCAGGTCGGTTTGCCGAGCAGCTCGCAGGCCCAGGTGGCGTGGATCATTTCCGTCTCGGCCTCGGGGCGGTCATATTTCCACTGCGGGACATAATTGTCGAACTCATCCAGATGCCAGATGGTAAGAGAATTGCCGTGGAACGGGCTGATCATGCCGAGCTCGAGCTTGCCGTCGCCGTCGAAATCAACGAGGACAGAGTCGCTGGAGGGAACAGTGGAGACCTGGGTCACTTCCCATTCCGCGCCTTTGACTGCGGGCGGATCGAAGAGGAAGGTACCGTCTTCGCAGGCGACGATGGCGGCGTCATGTCCGCCGTGCTTCGTCAGGCAGTAGCCGTGGTTGCGGAGCATGTCATCCATGATCAGGGAAAGCTCGAGGGGATGCTCCTCATCGAAACCGGAGAGATCCGACGGCAGCTCAGCGCCGAAGCAGGCGCCCGGGAAACGCCAGTCGTTCTTGTACTCGTGGCCGGTCTTGAGGCAGCAGACGAGCAGATAATTGAGGCCGCCGCGGCGAAGGATGCCGAAACGGTGTACGAAAGGCGCGTTGCACAGCGTCCTGACGTCCCAGGTCCCGTCTTCCTGCGGCGTGACGATGACGATCTTCGCATTCAGGGAGTCGTTGGGCGAGTAGAACTGGTGCGTGGCAAGGAACTGTCCGTCCGCGCCGGGCACGGGCGTCATGGTCATGACTCCGCCGGGCTCAGTCCAGACGGTGCTGACGTTGGTCCCGTCCTCTTTGAAGAAATAGCAGGGATCATACTTTTCCGCGGCGACGAGGAAGCCGTGCTCCCCCTTGCAGGTCAGCTCAGAGATGGCATAACATTTGGTCAGATTGGAAATAACTTTCTTTTCAACTTTCATGATCTGGTCTCCTCCGTGATAGGGTTTAGCATTCCTGGCGGTCAAGAATAGCGCTCATGCTGCTGTTTGCGAACTTGATATCCTCTTTCCACTCGGCTCTGCCCACATCCCACATTTCGGTGACATAGCGGCGGATGCCGAGATCCCAGGCTTTTTTGATGACAGCCTCGAAATCCACGTGGCCGGTCAGGAAGGGGATCTCACGGAATTTTCCGGGAACCGTTTCCTTCAGGTGAAGAGCGAAGATATGGCCGCGGCCGGTCTCAAGGTCATCGAGGACGCTGGTCCCGTAGGTGACGGCGGCGTTGGTCAGGTTTCCGGAGTCCGGATAGACGCCGAGCCACGGGCTGCCGATCAGGTCGACATAATGCATGGATTTCTCTGTGGTGTTCATGAACTCGGTCTCCATGGTCTCAAAAGCGAGGACCACGCCCTTTACGGCTGCCATGGCAGTCGCTTTTGCCAGATTTTCGGCAAAGAGGCGGAGACTTTCCGGTGTGCTTTCCTCATAATAAACGTCGTAGCCGGCAAGCTGGATGATGCGGATGCCCAGGTCGTCCGCCAGCTCGATGGCTTTCTCCATGATCTCCATGCTGCGCGCACGCACGGCAGGGTCAGCGGAGCCGAAGGGGTATTTGCGGTGGCCGGAGAGACACATGCTGCGGATGGGGACGCCGACCTCCTGCATGGTACGGACAAGATCCAGGCGCTCTTCCTTTGTCCACTCGAGGCGGGCAAGCTTCTCGTCGGTCTCGTCGATGCTGATCTCGACAAAATCATAGCCGCATTCTTTTGCGCACTCCAGCTTCTCGCGCCAGGTCATTGTCTTTGGCATGGCCTTTTCATAAAGGCCGATCGCGTAGCTCTTCATCTGAACAGTTACCTCCTGTGATCCTGATCTTGGAACGATCGTAAAAACGAACATATAGCAGGAATAGAATACTACTATATGACCATAAATTTTTCCCTGCCGGGAAGGCAGAGTACTTCTTTTTGATTATAATGCATATATACCCTATTTACAAGACGAAAAATGAGGATCAGGACGAAATGATGACGTAGAATTGCACAATCGCCCCTGAAGGAATTCGGCAAAATGACCAAATGAAAACGAACATAAGAGAAAAATGATTGGAACCGGACAGGACGGGAGGGTGAGAAAATGCCGGTTTTTAAAGAAATTTTGAAAGCGGCAAAGCAGGGGAGAGACCGGGTAAAAATGCACAAAGGCAGAGTGCGGCAGGGAGACACCAACCAAAACGAACATATAACCGCACATATTCCCGTTGCCTTTTCTTTTTTTATGGGATATATTGGTTGTGACTGTAAATGTATTCGGAAATTCATGCAGGAGGAATAACGATGAGCAAAATTTCTGAAATGACCCGCGAGAGCTGGATCAACAGCACGTTCCCGGAGTGGGGCACGTGGCTGGTGGAAGACATCGAGAACGAAGTCGTCCAGCCCGGCAATGTCGCCATGTGGTGGCTCGGCTGCACCGGCATCTGGTTCAAGACGCCCGGTGATGCCAACATCACGATCGATCTGTGGTGCGGAAACGGCAAACGTACCCACGGCGACAACAAGATGAAAGTCGGCCACCAGATGGCCAACATGTGCGGCGGCCGCCTGATGCAGCCGAACCTGCGCAAC
>CAMOGO010000209.1 GCA_946614075.1 uncultured Lachnospiraceae bacterium
TCGTCTCGCAGATCTCAAGAGCCTGCTCACCGCTGTCCGGCTGGGAAATGTAGAGATTATCGATGTCTACGCCGATATTTCTCGCGTAGACCGGATCCAGAGCATGCTCGGCATCGATAAAGCCCGCAATGCCGTCTCTCTTCTGGACCTCCGCAACCATGTGAAGGGCCACGGTCGTCTTACCACTCGACTCCGGTCCGTAAATCTCAATGATACGTCCGCGCGGTACACCGCCAAGCCCCAATGCAATATCAAGGCTCAAAGAACCGGTCGGAATCGTCTCTATATTCATATTGGCCTTGGAATCGCCCAGCTTCATGACGGATCCCTTGCCATATGCCTTCTCAATCTGTGCTACCGCTGCATCCAATGCTTTCAGCTTATCTTCTTTTACCATGTCTTTCCTCCGTTCGAACGTTTGTTCGTTTCTCTTTGTCTATCTTATCCATTGCTCGTCTGTTTGTCAAGCAGTTTCTTACACGTTTCCGAAGAAACTTTTCAAATCCCCCATCCGCGTCATTTTTACAGTTCTCCGTCTAATTTATTTTATTATATTATAGTATTATATACTTGTCAATACCTACTCACAAAATCAAGACAGAAGCGACATGGCATCCTCTACTCTCTGACCTGTCAAGGGGCTGCTGCCGATACTATGATGAAAAAGGCGTCCAGGACATTTTAAGGCCGTGATTATATCGCAAGGCGGTCATTGTGAAGAAGGCCTTAGAAATGCATTGCGAAGGGAAAATACGATAAAGGTCAAAATTCCGCTTGTCTGAGCGCCGTGTGACGGGAAGGGCTTTAGCCCGACCCAGTCACCAAGCGAGTTTGGAATTTTGACCTTTGTTCATCGTATTTTACCGAGTAATAGCATTTCTGGCCGACGTAACCGACCGACGGCGATATATCACTGCCTAAAATGTCCTGGACGCCTTTCTTTTACATCATACGACAGCCCCTTGGCTGAAACCTGCTCTGTTAACCTATGTTCAGTCCTTTGGCTTCGTCGCAGCCGATCATGATATTCATCGACTGGACGGCGGCGCCGGAGGCGCCTTTTCCTAAATTGTCAAACCGGGACCAGATCATGAAGCGATCCTCGTTGCCGGTGACGATAATCTCCATATCATCCCGCCCCGCCATCGAATTCGACGCCAGGAAGCTCATCTCCTCCTGCGTGGAAGCCGGGAGCACGCGGATCATCTTCTGTCCGCTGTAGTAGTCCGCGTAAAACTCCTGCAGCTGCGCGGGACTTGCGATCCCCTTCAGGCACTCTCCCCGCAGCGGAATGCCGACAAGCATGCCGGCGTAGTAGTCCGCGACGATAGGGGTAAAGAGCGGCTCCTTCTGCAGTCCGCAGACCGCCTTCATCTCCTTCAGATGCTTATGCTTCTGGGTCAGGCCGTAGGGTCTTGGGCTGTCAAGGCCCGGATCGCGCTCCTCTCCCTCGTACTGGGCGATCATTTTTTTACCGCCGCCGCTGTAGCCTGTCAGGGAGAAGCAGGATAAATCCGCCGTGTCCGGAATAATCCCGGCCGCTACCAGAGGATATGCCAGGGAGATAAAGCCGCTGGCATGGCATCCCGGGTTGGCGATCCGGTTTCCGGCTGCGATATTTTTGCGGTGTGCATCCGAGAGCTCCGGAAAGCCAAAGGCCCAGCCGGGGGCTGTCCGGTGCGCCGTGGAGGCGTCGATGATGCGGACCTTCTCATCCTTCACAAAGGAAACAGCCTCGATCGCAGCGGCATCCGGGAGGCAAAGGAAGGTGATATCCGAGGCGTGGATCATCTCTGCCCTGGCTTCCGGGTCCTTGCGAAGCTCCGGTGCGATTTTTAAGATCTCAATGTCGTCACGACCCTGGAACCGCTCAAAAATACGGAGACCGGTCGTTCCTTCGCTGCCGTCGATATATACCTTCGTCATCTTACTTCTCCTCTCCTGTCTCAAACATGGTGCCGATACCACGATCGGTGAAAATTTCCAGAATAATCGGGTGCGGAATGGTGCCGTTCAGGATATGGACACGGTGGACGCCGCTGAGAACCGCGTCTACGCAGGAACGCACCTTCGGGATCATGCCGCCCTTGATCGTTCCGTCTGCGATCTGTGCCTCTGCCTGGGCTACCGTCAGCGCCGGGATCAGAGAATCCGGATCGTCCGCATCCTTGCGCACGCCGTCGATATCCGTCAGGAAAATCAGCTTCTCCGCCTGAAGAGCCGAGGCGATGGCAGAAGCAGCCGTGTCTGCGTTGATATTGTAGCTGGCTCCCTCCTCATCGGTACCGACCGAGCTGATGACCGGGATATAGCCATCCCGGCAGAGGCTTGTCAAAAGCTCCGTATTGATCGAAACGATCTCGCCGACATAGCCAAGGTCCACGCCATCCGGCAGCGGAGCCTTCTTTTTGACCAGGATCAGCTGCGCGTCCTTGCCGCACAGACCGACCGCTTTTCCGCCCAGCTTTCCGATCTGGGCCGCAATGTTTTTATTCAGCTTTCCGGCCAGGACCATCTGGACGATTTCCATCGTGTCTGCATCCGTGATCCGAAGGCCATTGTGGAAGGAGCTCTGGACATTGACGCGCTTCAGCATCGTATTGATCTCCGGTCCTCCGCCATGCACCAGGATCGGATTCATGCCGACGTATTTCAGCAGGGTCACATCCTCCAGGATCTTCCGGGTCAGCTCCTCCGAGACCATCGCATTGCCGCCGTATTTGATGACAATGGTTTTTCCCCACAGTCTCTGTATATAGGGAAGGGCCTCCACCAGAATATTGGCTTTATTGATATAAGCTGCATCCTTGTTGTCTATCATCTGATTTGTCTCCATATTATTCTCCTTTCTCCATATGCGAAAGATTGCAGGTCTTAGTAAGCCGGCTTTGCTCCGTCGGGGATCGGGCTGATCCACGGGGAAGCCATCGAGCGCTCCAGGAATTCCTCCCGGACCTCTTTCAGAAGGTCGGGCTCATTCATAACCTGGAAAGCCGCTGCCGCAAGGGTTTGCGCGGCCAGAAGCATGGCCTTGTGCGCGATGGTCGTTTTTCCGATCGCGACCACCTGCCAGCTGTGAGCCGGCGTGTCGGCAGCCCAGGCCGCCGTACTGATCTGGCCGACCGGCGTGCAGTGGCTCACATCTCCCACGTCGGTCGATACCTTGATGATCGGCGCATCGGTCGGCGTATGCGGCGCCAGGAACGAATAAATCGGCTCTCCCTGATGCTTCATCACCCGCGACCGGATACGGGAGTCTGCAAAGCGCGAAATATTCGCCAGCGTACTCTCCGGTGATTCCAGAGATTCGTGCAGGTCTGATGCAAACTGCAGCTCCTCCTCCGTATACTCCGGCAGGCCGACCTCCGCCATCGTATCCATCAGCAACGTTTCCAATGTCGTATTCGGCATCATGCCGGAGCACCCCTTGACAAATTCCCATTCCATGCGGGTTCCCGTCATGATCGCCGCACCGCTTGCGCAGTCGATCACACGCTTGCGGATATCCTCGAGGTCCTCATTACGAGGGGACCGGATCAGATACACCGCCTCCGAATAAGCCTGCACCACATTCGGCGAAGCCCCACCGGCGTGCGTCAACGCATAGTGGATTCGGGAATCCTCCGGAATATGCTCCCTCAGAAACTGGACTCCGATATTCATCATCTCCAGCGCATCCAGAGCGCTTCGCCCCAGATGAGGCGCTGCTGCCGCATGAGAGGCCACACCGTAGAAACGGAACACCAGCTTGACATTGGCCAGGGACCCACCAG
>CAMOGO010000210.1 GCA_946614075.1 uncultured Lachnospiraceae bacterium
GAGCAATGCCAGGGATCAGGCGGACGCCAGGATCGCAGAGGCTCAGAAGCAGACCGAGGAGATGGTCAATGACCATGAGATCATGCAGCGTGCCTATGAGAGAGCAGCTGAGATCATCGACCAGGCGAATCGTCAGGCACAGGAGATCGTAAACCGTGCAGCGGAGGAGGCGACCGGCGTACAGGACGGCGCAATCCACTACACCGATGAGCTTCTGAAGAATGTTCAGACGATCATTGACCACGCGATCGAGAATTCCAATGCCAGACAGGCATCTTTCTCCGATTCGCTGCAGCAGATTTATGATGTGATCGCCTCCAACCGTAAGGAGTTAAATCCCGAGACCTTGATCGTTCCGGTGGAAGACGAGAACGAGCAGGAAGAGGAGTAACGATAGAGTTGCATTGACAGGGGATGCGAAGCATTTGATGTTTCGTATCCCTTTCATTGTTTATGAAATAAGGGGGAAAAAATGAGAGTACTGGAAAATCTTGACCCGGAAAGGGTTTTTTATTATTTTGAGGAGCTGACAAGGATTCCGCATGCTTCCAGGAATACGAAAGAGATCAGCGATTATCTGGTGAAGTTTGGCAAGGAGCTTGGCCTTGAGGTACGTCAGGATGAGGCGGACAATGTCATCATCAAAAAGCCTGCTCATCCGGCCTGCCGCTCGGGGAAGACCCTGATGCTGCAGGGCCATATCGATATGGTCGCAGCCAAGACTGCCGACAGCAGTCACGACTTTGCCAAGGATCCGCTGAAGCTTTCCGTGAAGGATGGCTGGGTCTGGGCGGACCGCACGACGCTTGGCGCAGACGATGGGATCGGTGCTGCCATGTGCATGGCGGCTCTGGCGGACAAGGAGCATGTCATGCCTGCTCTGGAGTGTGTCTTTACCTCCGATGAGGAAATCGGTATGCTGGGTGCTGCCGCGATCGACCTGTCGGACTGCAAGGCGGACTATCTGATCAACCTCGACTCTGAGGAGGAGGGTGTCTTTACCGTGAGCTGTGCCGGCGGCGTACGTGCTGCCCTGCATGCACCCTGTGCCCGTATCGGCGAGGCGGGAGTCCTGGCATCCGTCGTGGTGGACGGCGGCCTGGGCGGGCATTCCGGCATGAACATCGCGGACAACCGCGGCAATATGATCAAGATCCTGGCTGCGGTCCTGAAAAGGATGTCCGAGAAGCTTCCCCTCGGCCTGGTTGAGTTTGAGGGCGGCATGGTCGACAATGCGATCTGCGCAGCCTGCCATGCGGTGATCGTGGTTCCGTTTGCCGAGAAGGAGGAGGTCAAGGCTTTGTGGGAGGAGGCCGTCGAGGAGACAAAGGCTGTCCTGCCGCCGCTGAAAGGAAATATCAGCTACCGGATGTCCATCCTGTCGCATGAGGCCGATGAGGATATGGTGAGCCCTGAGGATACCAAGCGTGTGCTGGATCTCATCGAGGAGCTCCCGGACGGAGTCCAGAAGATGAGCGAGGATGTTCCCGGCATGCCGGAGACCTCTTTGAATCTGGGCGTCGCACGGCTTTCGGGCGAGGAGATGTTCCTCGATTTCTGCCTGCGTTCGAGCGATGACAGCCAGAAAATGGCGCTTCTTCAGAGACTGCTCGATCAGATCACGGCCTATGGCGGCACATATGAGGTGAGCGGTCTGTACTCCGGCTGGAAATACGATCCGGACTCTGCTCTGCGTCAGATGGCATCCAAGGTCTATGAGGAGATGTACGGAGTCGCTCCTAAGATCGAGATGATCCACGCTGGCCTGGAGTGCGGCATGTTCAAGGAGAAAATGCCGGATCTGGACATCATTGCCCTTGGCGTCAACATGCTGGATATCCATTCTCCGATGGAGCATCTGTCGGTGGAGTCCACGGCCCATGTCTGGGATTACCTTCTGAAGCTGATGGCACGGATCGCCGAATAACTTAAAACCCATATGCGAGGCTTCGCCTCGCGCCACTACCGATGAAGATGAAGAAACAGAAAAAAAAGGGCGCGCAAGCGGCCGCACCTGCTATACCTGCCCCGGGGGACATGAAAGCGCTTCCGGACCTGTTTCCGGAAAGGATGAAGACGCTCCTTGGCGAGGAGTGTGAGGCCTTTTTAAAGACCTATGAGAATCCTGCCTGGGCCGGCCTTCGTGTCAATACCAGGAAGCCTGTCACGGACGAATGGGTCAAGAACCGCGAGCGGGTCCCGTGGACGAAAGCCGGGTATTACCGGGACGAGGCAGAGCCTCTTTCCCGACATCCCTATTACTATGCAGGTGCTTTTTACCTGCAGGAGCCGTCCGCAATGTCACCGGCCGAGTTCCTGCCGGTGGAGCCGGGGGACAAGGTGCTCGATCTTTGCGCCGCGCCTGGCGGAAAGAGCACGCGCCTTGGGGAAAAGCTCCTGGGGCAGGGGATGCTCCTTGCCAATGACATCAGCGCTTCCCGCGCCCAGGCCCTTCTGCGGAATCTGGAGCGCTTCGGGATCGCGCAGGTGGTCGTCACCGCGGAAACCCCGGAGCACCTGGCGGAGGCCTACCCCTGCTTTTTTGACAAAATACTGGTCGATGCGCCTTGCTCGGGCGAGGGGATGTTCCGGAAGGATCCGGCTCTTCGCAAATCCTGGGCGGAGCATGGGCCGGAATACTATGCGCCGATCCAGAAGGAGATTCTGAAGGCGGCACTTAAGATGCTGAAGGGCGGCGGCTATCTGCTGTACTCGACCTGCACCTTTTCCCGCTGCGAGGATGAGGATGTGGTGCTGGAGGTGCTGGGAGCGTGTCCGGAGATGGAGCGGGTGCCGCTCGCAGGAGGCTTTGGCACGGCGCCTGCCGCACAGAGCCCGACGGAGCTCGGCATCGTGGAAAGCGACGGCGGTTACCGTTTTTACCCGCATAAGCTAAAGGGAGAGGGGCATTTTCTTTCCCTGTGGAGAAAGCGGCCGGGATCGGAAGTGTCCCAGCCTGAGGACACAGCATGGTCTGAGGAAAAGACCTGGCCTGAGAAAAAGGCTCAGTCCGAGAAAACGACCTGGCCTGAGAAAACGGCCTGGCCTGAGAAAACCACGAAGACTTCCTCACTGCCTTCGCGGGATCCGGAATGGCTCGCGGCGATCCGGGAGTGGGAGGAGCGCTTTGGCGTGGAGCTTCCTGCAGAGCGGATCTATGAGAAAAAGGAGCGGCTGTATCTTCTCCCCGAGGATTTCCCCCTGGCGTCCGGGATCCGCTACCTGCGGACCGGGCTGTATCTGGGAGACTGGAAGAAAAACCGGTTCCAGCCCTCACAGGCGCTGGCCATGAGTCTGAGCGTGAAGCCGGGCATGCCGGTCGTGAATTTTGAGGCGGAGGATCCCGCCTGTATCAAGTATTTAAAGGGTGAAACCGTGACCGTGCCTGGCAAGAGCCCTGAAACAGAGGCACAGCCCGATGACCCTGAAACAGAGGCTAAGACGGAGAGCCACGAGGCCCTCCCTTCCGATGGCCTTTGCCTGGTGGCGGTCGATGGCCTGCCGCTGGGATTTGCCGTCAAGAACGGCGACACCCTGAAGAATAAGCTCGATCCGGGTTGGCGGATGATGTAGGAAAGGAAAGCGTACCATGCGAGAACTCAACGTGAGCGAATTAGAAGCCGGGCAGCGGCTTGACCGCTTTCTGGAGAAATATCTGAATCTGGCGGGCAAGAGCTTTCTTTACAAGATGATCCGCAAGAAGAACATCACCGTGAACCGGAAAAAGTGCGATGGAGCGGACAAGCTCCAGAGCGGGGATACGGTGCA
>CAMOGO010000211.1 GCA_946614075.1 uncultured Lachnospiraceae bacterium
CATCCGTGCCGCGGTGGAATCCATCGCGTATCAGACCCATGATATCCTGCGGGTCATGGAGCAGGATGCCGGAGTCGACCTGCGTGCGCTGAAGGTAGACGGCGGCGCGACCGCCAACGATTTCCTGATGCAGTTCCAGGCGGATATCCTGAATCTGGATGTCCTGCGGCCGGAGTGCATCGAGACGACGGCTCTGGGAGCGGCCTATCTGGCAGGTATTGCGGTAGGCTACTGGAAAAACACCGAGGAGATCGCCTCCAACTGGAAGCTGAATAGGACATTCAAGCCGACCATGCCGGAGGACAAGCGCATCGAGCGTATCCGCGGCTGGGAGAAGGCGGTCCGCCAGTCCTTCGGATGGGCAGAAGCGTAAGGCTGAAAACGAAGCAATCCGTCTGCTGTTATACGTGTTTTTTTAGAAAACCTTTAGAAAAATCCATTTTATTCTATTGATTTCCTGCAGGCAAAATAGGTATAATACATCGGTATCTGTTTTGTGAGACAGGAGGAGTACATGAACGACAATAACGATAACAATAGAAATTCAAAGAACAACCGGAATCTACAGACCATCATCATCCTGATCGTCTCTGGTCTGGCGTGTCTGGTTGTCATGATGCTTTTCTCAAACCGGATCGCTTCCGAGGGGGCCATCGAAAAGACCTTCACTGAATTCCTGGATGCGGTGGAGGCCGGGGATGTCGAGACGGTTACCTTTGAGGATTATTCCATCAGCTATACGCTGAAGGAGGGACATGCCCAGGAAACGGAAACAAGCCCCTACAGTGTCCTTTCCACAGGATCCATCCATTACCAGACCGGCTATCTCGATTACCCGGGGCTTCTGGAGATGCTGCGTGAGCAGAATGTCGAGATCAACAGAGAGGTTGAGGATTCCAGCACGGCTATCCTGACCTTCCTTCTGACCTATATCCTTCCGATCGCCCTTTTGTGGATCTTCCTCGGCTTTATGATGCGTCGCTCCGGCGGCGGGATCATGGGCGTCGGGAAGAGCAATGCCAAGGTTTACATGCAGCAGGAGACCGGAGTCACCTTCGCGGATGTCGCAGGACAGGATGAGGCGAAGGAGTCCCTGGTGGAGATCGTTGATTTCCTTCATAATCCGGGCAAATATGTCGAGATCGGTGCGAGACTGCCGAAGGGTGCCCTTTTGGTAGGCCCTCCCGGAACCGGTAAGACGCTTTTAGCCAAGGCTGTCGCCGGAGAGGCCCATGTGCCTTTCTTCTCGATTTCCGGTTCGGACTTCGTCGAGATGTTCGTCGGTGTCGGCGCATCCCGTGTCCGTGACCTGTTCAAGCAGGCACAGCAGCAGGCTCCCTGCATTATCTTCATCGATGAGATCGATGCCATCGGTAAGAGCCGTGATTCCCGCTTCGGCGGCGGAAACGACGAGCGTGAGCAGACGTTGAATCAGTTGCTCTCCGAGATGGATGGCTTTGATTCCTCCAAGGGTGTTTTCATCCTGGCAGCGACAAACCGCCCGGATGTCCTGGATAAAGCCCTGCTTCGTCCCGGCCGTCTGGACCGCCGGATCATCGTCGACAAGCCTGACCTGAAGGGCCGTCTGGATACCCTGAAGGTTCACTCCAAGGACGTCCTGATGGATGACAGCGTCGATCTGGATGCCATTGCCCTGGCTACGTCCGGTGCCGTCGGCTCCGATCTGGCCAACATGGTCAATGAGGCCGCCATCACCGCGGTCAAGAAGGGACGCCGTGTCGTCACCCAGTCGGATCTTTTCGAGGCGGTCGAGGTTGTCCTCGTCGGCAAGGAAAAGAAGGATCGTGTCATGAACGAGCAGGAGAGAAAGATCGTCTCCTACCATGAGGTCGGACACGCCCTGATCAGCGCCTTGCAGAAGGACTCCGAGCCGGTGCAGAAGATCACCATCGTACCGCGTACGATGGGAGCCCTCGGCTATGTCATGAACGTTCCCGAGGAGGAGAAGTACCTGAATACCGAGGCCGAGCTTCGCGCGATGCTGGTCCAGTTCCTGGGCGGCCGTGCCGCGGAAAAGCTGGTCTTTGACACCGTCACCACCGGCGCTGCGAACGATATCGAGCGGGCGACCAAGGTCGCAAGAGCGATGGTCACGCAGTACGGTATGTCTGAGGAATTCGGCCTGATGTCCTTAGAGAGCATCGAGAATCAGTACCTTGACGGCCGCGCGGTATTAAACTGTGCTGATCCGACGGCGGCGATGATCGACGAGGTCGTAAAGAATATCCTGAAGGAATCCTACGAGAAGGCGCTGCAGCTGCTTTCCGAGAATATGGATGCCCTTCATAAGATTGCCGCCTTCCTGATCGAGAAAGAGACGATCACCGGTGCTGAGTTCATGGATATTTTCCATAAGGTCATTGCCGAAAGAGAGGCGTCAGCGGACGCCATCGGGACGACAGAGGCTGCAGAGACGGCAGAGTCCGCAGAGACGGCAGAGTCCGCAGAGACGGCAGAGGCCGCAGAGACAGATGAGACTTCACAGACACCTGCCGGGACATCTGCTGAGGCGGAAGAGGCACCGTCCGGTGCGGAGGAAGCCTGACCTATAGTGTGATTTTTACGGGCTCGTGAGAGGGTATTGTCATGCGGTGCTCTCCCGCGGGCCATCTTTCTATCATTCCGAAGGTAAGTATGTTTGTAATCGAAGATGAACTGAAAAAGCTTCCGACCTGCCCGGGTGTCTATCTGATGCATGACGCGCAGGACAGGATTATCTACGTCGGGAAAGCCATCAATCTGCGAAACAGGGTACGCCAGTATTTCCAGAGCAGCCGGGGAAAAACAGAAAAAATCAAGCGAATGGTTGAGAAAATCGATCATTTCGAGTATATTGTCTGCGGGTCCGAAATGGAGGCCCTGGTGCTCGAGTGCAATCTGATCAAGGAGCACGAGCCCCGGTACAACACGATGTTAAAGGATGACAAGGCTTATCCTTATATTCGTGTGACGACTTCGGAGGCCTATCCCAGAATCCAGTTTTCCCGCAGCATGAAGCGGGATCATAATAAATATTTCGGCCCCTATACGAATGTGACCGCCGTGCGCGATACGCTCGACCTTCTGCACCGGATCTACCGGATCCGCACCTGCAACAGGTCTTTGCCGGCAGACATCGGGAAGGAAAGGCCCTGCCTGTACTATCACATTCATCAGTGCTCGGCTCCGTGCCAGGATCTGATCTCCAAGGAGGAATACGGGAAGCAGATTGCCAAGGCACTGGACTTTCTCAAAGGGAATTATGACGAGGTACTGAAATATCTCGAGGACAATATGAAGCAGGCGGCCTCCACGCTGGCCTTTGAGGAGGCGGCTTCCTGGCGGGAGCTTCTCTTCAGTGTGCGCCGGATCTCGGAGAAGCAGCGGATTACCGATGTGAACGTGGAAGAGCGTGACATCATCGGCTATGCGCTCGAACAGGAGGACGCCGTCGTGCAGGTATTCTTCATGCGTGAGGGGAAGATGATCGGAAGAGATCATTTCCACCTGAAGATCGGCCCGGATGACCTGGGGTCTGCCGTGGTCGGGAATTTTGTCAAGCAGTTTTACGCAGGGACGCCCTATATTCCGCGGGAGATTTTCCTCCCCTGCGATATCGATGACCAGGAGCTGATCGCGGCCTTTCTGTCGCAGAAAAAGGGACAGAAGGTCACCCTCTTCACACCCAAGAGAGGGGAGAAGACGGGGCTTGTCAAACTCGCCTGCGAGAATGCGAAGACGGTCCTGGAGAAGGATAAGGA
>CAMOGO010000212.1 GCA_946614075.1 uncultured Lachnospiraceae bacterium
TTCTTCTGCAGACCTGGCGGGCAAGGTTGTAGCGGTTCAGCTTGGTACCTCTGGTGAGAGCCTGCTGAACGGCGATCTGGCAGACCTTGCGGCGACCTTCGACAGTGTCCTTACCTGCGACAGCTTCCTGAAGTGCTTCACCGAGCTCGAGGGCAATGCGGTTGACGCGGTATTCGTCGACATGCCTGTTGCAGCGAGCTACGTTGCCAGCCATGAAGGTATGGCGATCATCGATGAGGATCTCGGAGCGGAGCAGTACGGCATCGCGTTCCGCGCGGATGATGCTGAGCTTTGCGCGACGGTTGACGCGGCAGTGCAGGCGCTGGTAGAGAACGGCACTTATGCTGAGATCGCTTCCAAGCCGGAGTACGAGGAGATCGTCAACAATCTTCTTTTCCTGAACAAGTAAAATCCGAAACCAATACGATCCGGAAAAATGTGATCCGAAACAAATACAGATCTGGAAAAAATCTGATCTGAAACCAATACGATCCGGAAAAATGTGATCCGAAACAAATACGGATCCGGAACAAATGTGATCCGAAACAAATACGGATCCGAAAAAAATGTGGTCCGGATCAGGCGATATTTTTACAACACAGTGACCGACGAAAAGCCCGAAAACGTTTTTTCATGCGTTTTCGGACTTTTGTATGGTAAATGATTATTTCAAACCGGGGGTTTTGTCATGTCCCTAATGACCATGATTCTCAAAATGAGCGAAGGCCTGGGAAGGACCTGCGCCATTTTTTTCCTGACCTTGCTCTTTTCCCTGCCGCTGGGCATGATCGTCGCCCTGCTGCGTATGAGCAAATTCAAGCCCGTCGCGGCCGTCACGCGCTTTTTCATCACCATCCTGCGCGGCACGCCGCTCATGCTGCAGCTGCTGGCGGTCACCTACGGCCCCTACTACCTGTTCGGCGCCAATGTCGCCCGCAATAAGCTGGTTCCGGTCGTGATTGCCTTCGCCATCAACTACGCGGCCTACTTTGCCGAGATTTTCCGCGGCGGCATCGAGTCGATCCCCGTTGGGCAGTATGAGGCGGCCGAGGTGCTGGGCTATACCAAGACGCAGACCTTCATGCGCATCATCCTGCCGCAGGTCGTCAAGCGCATCATGCCGAGCGTCACGAACGAGGTGGTCACCCTGGTCAAGGACACGTCCATGGCCTTTACGGTTTCCTATCAGGAAATGTTCACCATCGGTAAGCAGATCGCAAACTCCCAGACCAGCTTCATGCCATTTGTCGTTGCCGGCGTTTTCTACTATGTGTTTAATGCCGTTGTCGATTATGTGATGGGCAGGGTCGAAAAGCGGCTCGATTACTATCGGTAAGGGGGAGGAAAAATGGACAATATGGAATTAAACGTAACGGGCGGCACGGCCCCCATTCTGGAGATCCGCTCCCTGCAGAAGTCCTTTGGATCCTTCTCGGTTCTGAAGGATATCTCCCTTTCCGTCGAGCGCGGAAATGTCATCTCCATCATCGGTCCGTCCGGCTCGGGAAAATCCACCCTGCTGCGCTGCGCTTCCTTCCTGGAGACAGCGGACGGCGGCGATATCCTATTCGACGGGCAGTATGCCATGCGTGACGGAGTCTACGCCTCCAAGGCGGAGCTGAAGCAGTTTAAAACGCTCTTTGGACTGGTGTTTCAGAACTTCAACCTGTTTCCGCATTATTCGGTGCTGAAGAATGTGACCGAGGCGCCGATCCTGCACGGGGAGGACAAAGACGAGGTACAGGAGCGTGCGCTCGGGATCCTGAAAAAGATGGGCCTCGAGGGCAAGGAGAAATCCTACCCCTACCAGCTTTCCGGCGGTCAGCAGCAGCGTGTTGCCATTGCAAGGGCGCTCGCGATGCGGCCGGAGGTCCTGTATTTTGATGAGCCCACCAGCGCTCTGGACCCGGAGCTGACCGGAGAGGTACTGAAGGTTATCCGCCAGCTGGCGGAGGAGAAGATGACCATGGTGGTCGTCACGCACGAGATGCCCTTCGCGAAGGCCGTCAGCAGCGAAGTCATCTTTATGGACGGCGGCGTCATCGTGGAGCAGGGCGATCCGCGCAAGGTCTTCGAGAACCCGACGGAGGAGCGCACAAAGCAGTTCCTGAGGGTGTTTGAGCGTTAGAGAAACGCGGTAGTTCTGTCATAGAAACATCACAAGAACAAAGCAGTTCTTGGGAGTGATGAACGTTAGAGAAAGGATGTCTTCCGGATGGAGCAGGGGAGAAACGGAACAATTCGATACAGTATCTTTGATCCTACCGGGAACATCACTGCGCTCGTCATGGACAGCGTGCCCATTTCCCTGCAGCCATCCGTCGCAGCACAGATCATGCAGCTTCATCCGACAGTAGAGCAGGTCGGCTTCGTCCGATTCCCGCTCCCGTCTCATGGCGGGGTGACCTCGGATCATAGCGAGTCGTACCTGGGTCAGAGTGGGTCGCTCCAGGGGCAGAGTGAGGTGATCTCGGGTCAGATCGAATCGATCCCAAGTCAAGGCGAGTCGCGTCTAGGTCGAGACGGGGCTCTTCCGGAGCTGCGTATGGCGGGGGGAGAGTTCTGCGGTAATGCGTCCATGTGCGCCGCGGCTCTTTATGCCTTCACGCTGCAGCAGGCAGGAGAGAGCGAGCCGGAGCTTGTTTATCTCCGCGTATCCGGCGCCGGTCAGCCGGTCGAGGTGAAGCTCAAAAGAGAAGATCCGATGCGCTGGTCCGCCGGCGTGACTTTCCCGCCTGCGCTGTCCGTAGACGGTGTCGAACTGGACTGGGACGGGATCCGCGCGACGGTTCCGCTTGTCCGCATGGAGGGCATCTCGCATCTGGTCATCGAGGAAGAGTCGCCCTTTTTCCGCTTAATGGATGATCGGAAAGCAGCCGGTGAGGCGGTGAAGGCCTGGTGTGAGGCGTGTGACGCGCCCGGTCTGGGCCTGATGTTTCTGGAGAAGACCGACGACGAGCACGAATTACATCTGACCCCGCTGGTCTATATTCCCGGCAGCGACACGCTGTTCTGGGAGAATTCCTGCGCGAGCGGCAGCGCCTCTGTCGGCATGCTGCTGGCACATAAATGCGGCAAAGCGGTGGACCTGGCACTGAAAGAGCCCGGCGGCACACTCCGCGTGGAGAGCGATCCGGAAAATGGCGAGACACGCCTTTTCGGAAACGCTATAATCCAGAGCAGAAATCCTGAAATAATACAAATAGTATGAGATGATAGCGGTACCAAGCCGTAAATAAACGCCTCGGAAGCAATGCTTCCGGGGCGTTTTCAACATGCCGTTGTCGATATAGTAGCCGTTCTCGCGCAGCAGGGGCATCGATACGAGGCGGATCCGGTCAGCGTACTCATTGGAGGCGCTGACGGATCTTGCGAAGATGCGGCCCAGGCTAGGGTCGCTTCCTCAAGAAGTTGGCTTTTCCGAAAAGTCAAGGCTAATCCCATTTCCAATGCTTGAGCATTGACTTTCCTCGGCTTTTGATTCCTCGCCATGCCCGAAAAGTCAATGTCCATTCTCTTTATCAGGAATTTCTATTGATATCCCGCATATTCTCTCGGCACTTTCTTCCTCAGTTATCAATGTCGTTTTCTTTTTTTTGGACTTGGACATTGATTTTGTTCTGGTCTCTATTCTGGAATATCAATGCAAGAAGTGTTATTCACAGGATTTCATTGACTTTTCCCATTTCGGACAAAATCGATGCTCCCGAAAGTCAATGTCAGATCTTATTTCACATTGCCTCACATTGACTTTTC